>JAUWDP010000018.1 GCA_030608725.1 Candidatus Bathyarchaeota archaeon | reverse complement strand
TCTTCGATTTCAACATCTCAAGCCCCGACGCCAAGCCCCGGAGCTACGAGTACGTCCAGATAGAGCTCGAGGAGCAGCTCCCTAATGGAACCACGAGGAAGGTGGACGTCCTCGGCCAGGTGAAGAGCCTCTACAGCCGCCACCCCTTCTACGACCAGCGCACCACCCCCGCCGCAGTCTGGAAGCAGAGGGAGATCGGCCTCGGAGACGAGATGCTTCAGGTGATCGCCTCGGTCAAGATCCTGGGCTACATCCACGAGGAGCACGGGAGGCGCGACGTCCGGAGGCCCCGCACCCCCCCGATGCCCGGAACCCCCGTGAAGAGGGCCACCGACGCCCTCCTCAATGAGCTGTTCACACTACAGGAGCAGGACCTCCCCCTGGACGTCGGCCACCTCCTCCACAGGGAGTCGGTGAAGATCCCCATCAGCGGCAGGGAGCTCCACAGGCACACCGCCATCCTCGCCATGACCCGCTACGGCAAGAGCTGGTTCGCCGGCCGAATCATCGAGGAGCTCCTCCGGCAGGGGGCCACGGTCCTCGTCATCGACGCCCACGGCGACTACGCCAACATGACCCAGGACCCGGAGGGCCGCCTCAGCGACGAGTTCCACGACAAGGTCACGGTCTACCGCCCCGAGTCCGCCGAGGCCTACGAGGCCCCCCACGTCGTCCCCCTCCGCCTCAGCGTCTCAGGCTGCAGCCTCCCCGAGCTCCTCGCCCTCGCCAGGATCACCGGCAGCCTCCAGACCATCCTCCTCCGCCGCGCTGTCCGGAAGGCGAGAGCGGAGAACCCCAAGTACACGCTGGAGGACATCATTGACAACCTCGAGGCGGAGATGGAGGCCCAGAAGGCGGAGGGCAAGGAACGCATATCACGGGTCATCATGCGCCTCGAGGACCTCGGGCGCAGGGGTATCTTCACCGAGGGCGACATCGACATCCGCAGGTTCTTCCAGCCCCAGCACATGTCCGACATATTCCTCAGCGGAATGACCGACTACGTCCAAGACGTCGTCGTCGGCATGCTCCTCCGCCGCATCTGGGACGCCAAGTTCCGCAAGGAGCTCTGGGCAAGACCACCCATATTCGTCTTCGTCGAGGAGGCCCACCGATTCGCATCGCCCCCCGACGAGGGCGGCGGAAAGTTCAGCAGGGACATCCTGGCGAGGATCGCCGCCGAGGGCGCAAAGTTCGGCGTCTTCCTCACGGTCATCAGCCAGAGGCCCCGCCGCCTCGACCCGGACATCCTGGCCAACTGCAGCAACCTCGCCATCCTACGCATCGTGAACAGCCAGGACCAGAGGACCATCCAGGCCGCCTCCGAGTCCTTCAGCAAGGATCTCCTCGGTGACCTCCCCGCCCTGGAGCAGGGAGAGGCCATCCTCGTGGGGCCCTTCGTCCCCGTCCCGGTGATGATCCGCACCGCCATGAGGGATACCCGCCACGGAGGACGCACCCCCGACATCTACGGGCTCCTCAGGGAGGCCCGGGAGAAGGCCGAGGCCGAGAAGAAGGACGAAGGCCTCCTTTACTAATCGAACTTCCCCTTCATTTCGTTCGCAGTTATATTGAAATATTCGACACGAGGATGGGATGCGCATAGGTGAACGCCGTGGAGAAGTACTACGATGTGAACAGGAAGAGGTGGGACGAGCTGGTGGCGATCCACGCCGCCTCCCAGGAGTACGACCTGGAGGGGTTCATCGCCGGTAAGAACAGCCTCCACAGCATCGAGCTGGAGGCCATGGGCGACGTCTCCGGGAAGAGCCTCCTCCACCTCCAGTGCCACTTCGGCCTCGACACACTGAGCTGGGCCCGGCTCGGGGCGAAGGTCATGGGCGTCGACTTCAGCGAGACGGCCATCGAGCTGGCACGAGAGGTAGCCAAGAAGATAAGCGTAGACGCCGAGTTCATCTGCTGCAATGTCTATGACCTGCCGGAGCACCTCGACGCCGAGTTCGACATCGTCTTCACCAGCTACGGGGCCCTCTGCTGGCTCCCCGACATGGGGGAGTGGGCCCGGTTAGTCTCCCGGTGCCTGAAGCCCCGGGGCACATTCTTCATGGCCGAGTTCCACCCCTTCATGTGGGTCTTCGACTTCGAGGATTCCTCGGAGTTAAAGGTCAAGTACAGCTACTGGCAGGGTGAGGAGCCAGACTACTACGAGTCCGACGGCACTTACGCCGACCCCGATGCAAAGGTGGAGAACAGGGGGACCTACAACTGGGCCCATCCCATGAGCAAGGTGGTGAACGCCCTCATAAGCGCCGGCTTAACAATCAAGGAGATGGGGGAATATCCCTACAGCGTGGACGGCACCCAGATGGCCTTCATGGAGAGGAGGGATGACGGATACCACGGGATCCCCGGCTACGGCCTCCCCCTCATGTACAGCGTCAAGGCGACCAAGGCCCAGGGATGACGCGATAACCTGAAAGCCTCACCGCTCGTAGACAATTTTCCCGTCGACGATGGTCTTCTCGACGGGGATGTCGATGATGGTCTCCGTGGGAACCGTGAGTATGTCCTCTCCCAGGATCACCATGTCGGCCAGCTTCCCCTCCTCGATGGAGCCCAGCTTGTCCTCGTCGAAGCTCTGGAAAGCGGCGTTGATGGTGTAGAGCCTCAGGGCCTCCACGACCGAGACCCTCTGGCTCCTGCCTATAGGCCTCCCCGCCTTTGTTGTCCTGTTCACAAGGCCATGGACGGCCATCAGGGGCGGATAGGGCGCGCAGGGGTGGTCGCTGTGAGCCGCGATGGTGACCCCGGCGTCCAGGAACCACTTGGCGGCGAACATCCTCTCCAGCCGCTCCTCTCCGAAGGCGGGTATCAGCTTGTCCCCGTGGTAGTAGACGTAGGGGCCGAAGATCGTAGGGAGGATTCCCAGCTCCCGTATGCGTTCCACCAGCTCCGGGGTGACCACGGTGCAGTGGATGTCCCTGTTCCGGGGGTCCTCCCTGGGGTACCGTGACTGGGCCTCTTCCATGATGTCTAGGTACATGGCGATGGCGGCGTCCCCGTTGGCGTGGGCTGAGATCCTGTACCCCTCTGCGTAGGCCTCCATGATGGTCTCTGTGGCGATCTCCCGGGTTGTGGCCATCACGCCGTAGAAGCCTGGCTTGTTGAGGTAGGGCTCCGTGACCGCCGCCGTCCTGGCGCTGATAGCCCCGTCGAAGAAGAACTTGAGGCCGCAGAGCCTGACCCAGTCGTCCCCCATCCCCCTGTAGATGCCCAGCCTGTTGAGGTCGGGGAAGAGGCCGATGACGGCGTCCATCCTCACCCTGATGGGCAGCTCCCCCCCGTTCCTGAGGTCCAGGGCGGCCCTGATCGACGAGCGCCCCACCGAATCGTAGATACAGGTGATCCCGTTCTCGGCGCACTCCTGGAGTATTCTCTTGGCCCCTTCGTATGACTGCTCCCTGGTGGGCTCCACAGGTCCGTCTGGCTTGATGACCCCATAGGCCTTCTCGTGGAGGCTTCCGGTGGGCTCACCGGTATCGGGGTCCCGGTCAAACTTGCCCCCCACGGGGTCGGGGGTGTCCTTGGATACACAGGCATTCTCGAAGGCCAGACTGTTGGCGACGTAGAAGTGGCCTCCCACCGTGGAGAAGATGATAGGGTGCTCCGTGCTGGCCTCGTCCAGGTCCCACCTAGTCGGATGCCTCTTCTCGGCGAGCTTGGAGTCGTCCTCCTGGTAGCCGACCACCCACTCTCCCACGGGCGTCTCCTCTGCCCTCTCCATCAGTCTCTCCACGAGGTCCGCGATTGAGTGAACCCCTGCTTCCTCGCTGAGGTCCACTTTGATCATCCTGTCCGCGCCGGTCCGCATCATGTGGCAGTGGCTGTCGATGAACCCCGGCACCACCGTCCTGCCCCGGAGGTCGATGACCCTGGTCCCATCACCGATGAGGGGCTCCACATCCGACGAGCCACCGACCATGATGATCCTCCCGTACTTGATGGCCACAGCCTCGGCGATCGACTCCTTCCCGTCCATGGTGACCACCTTGCCCCCGGTCAACGCTAGATCCGCTTCCAACCCATGCCCCCCAGCTAATAGGTGGATTGTTAACTAAATATTATATTCCATGAGAGCCGAGTGGGAACCATGAGCGAAGAGTACTACAGGGAGCTGGAGAAGAAGTACGTCTACGGGACCTGGAGGTACGAGAACACCTGGAACCCCATTGTCGTCGACAGTGCTGACGGATGCCACTTCACCTCCCTCTCGGGGAAGCGCTACCTGGACCTCTCATCCCAGCTAATGTGCAGCAACATAGGCCACCGCAGCCAGGCGGTCATCGACGCCATAGCCGAGCAGGCGGAGAAGCTATGCTACGCCGCACCCGGCTTCGCGACTGTCCCCGCCGCCCTCCTGGGCCAGAAGCTCGCCGAGATAACCCCGGAGGGCTTAACCAAGAGCTTCCTCACCAACGGGGGCGCCGAGGCCAACGAGGCCGCCATCAAGATCGCCCGCCTCTACACTGGGAAGACCAAGCTCGTCTCAAGGTACAGGTCATACCACGGGGCCTCCTCGGGGGCCATCGCCCTCACCGGGGACCCCAGGACCCAGCACGCCATAGGGATGCCCGGCGTCGTCAGGGCCCCCGACTGCTACTGCTACAGGTGCCCCTTCGGGAAGGAGTACCCGGGCTGCGGAGTGACCTGCGCCGAGTACGTCGACGAGATCATCAGGATGGAGGGCCCGGGCACCGTCGCAGGCGTCGTCGTCGAGCCCATCGTGGGCTCCAACGGCATCCTGGTGCCCCCAGACCCCTACGTCCCCAGGCTCAGGGAGATCTGCGACGACCACGAGGTGCTCCTCATCGACGACGAGGTGATGGCCGGCTTCGGCAGGACCGGCAGGATGTTCTGCATCGAGCACTGGGGCGTCGAGCCAGACATCATGTCCATGGCCAAGGGGTTAACAGGCGCCCTCTTCCCCGTGGGGGCTACCATAACCAGCCAGAAGATAGCCGACCACTTCGACCAGCCCGGGAACCTGTTCAGCCACGGCCAGACCTATGCCATGCACCCCCTGGGATGCGCGGCGGCCCTGGCGGCCATCCAGGAGTACGAGGACAAGGCTCTCGTGGAGAACGCAGTGAAGATGGGGAAGGTGCTGGAGGAGCGCCTGAGGGGGCTCGCCGAGACCCACAAGTCGGTGGGGGACGTCAGGGGCAAGGGGCTGTTCTGGGGCGTCGAGCTCGTCAAGGACAAGGAGACCAGAGAGCCCTTCGTGACCCGGAAGGAGAAGTTCGAGCCCAACACCCTGAAGCGGGTCAGCGCCGCGGCGATGGAGATGGGGGTCTACGTCGTCAACATCATCAACACTCTTCTAGTCGCGCCTCCCCTGATCGCCACGGAGAAGGATATAGACGAGGGCATCGAGGTCCTAGACAGAGCGCTGGAGGTCTCTGACAAGGAGGCGGGATAGCCTCCGAGGCACGAATCATTTTAAGATCCTATAATAATCCCTGATCATGTCTGATCAGCCCCTAGTCTACCAGAGTCGCAGGTGGGTCGGAGCCGGGAGGCCCGACTGCGTCGCCGAGAACGGCATGGTGGCCTCGAAGCATCCCCTCATCGGCGAGGCCGGCGTAAAGATGATGAGGAGGGGAGGGACCGCCGTGGACGCCGCCATCGCGGCTGCCTTCATGGACTGCGTCGTGGAGCCCGCCTCGAACGGCATCGGCGGGGAGGGCGTCATGGCCATCCACCTCGAGTCGGGGGAGAACGTCATCGTCGACTACGTCGGGCGCCCAGCCAAGAGCTGCACCCCTGACATGTACGAGCTCACCGAGGAGACCGAGCCCGGCTGGATGGGCTGGCGCAGGGTGAAGGGCAACGCCAACGTTTACGGCTACAGGGCCAGCACCACTCCCGGCACCGTCGCGGGACTCACGGAGGCTCTGGAGAGATATGGGACCATGAGCCTGAAGGAGGTAATGGGGCCCGCCATCACGGTCGCCAGGGAGGGCTTCGTCCCCGGTAGGGGCATCACCAACGCCATAGCGAGCAGGATGAGGCTCTTCTCCGTCTTCCCTGAGTGGAGGAGGATCTACCTCATCGACGGCCAGTATCCCTACAGGCCCTCCTCGGTTATAGCGAAGAACCCGCTGAAGCTCATCCAATCCGACCTCGCGACGTCCCTGGCCTCCATCGCGGAGGAAGGGCCAGACACCTTCTACAGGGGCTGGATCGCCGAGGCCATCGCCGAGGAGATGGAGAGAGGAGGAGGGCTCATCACCCTGGAGGACCTAGACATCTACGAACCCATAGTCCACGAGCCCGAGCCCGGCAGCTACAGGGGATACGACGTGGTCTACGACCCCAGCCACTCTGGCATCACCATGATGCAGATACTCAAGATACTGGAGGGATACGACCTCGCAGGCCTCGGCTTCGGATCCCCTGAGACGGTCCACCTCATGGCCGAGGCGGTGGGCCTCGCCTTCGCTGACCGCTTCAAATACCTCGGCGACCCGGGTCACGTCCGCGTCCCCCAAAAGGCCCTCGTCTCCGACGGGTACGCCGAGGAGCTCAGGGGGAGGATACGCCTGGACGAGGCCTGCGCCGTCGAGCCCGGCGACCCCTGGCCCCACGAGCCCGAGTGCACCACGGTACTCGCCGTTGGGGACAGGGCGGGGAACCTGGTCTGTGTCAACCAGACCGTGGTGGACGGCTTCGGCAGTGGCATCGTGGTCCCGGGGACGGGCATCGCGATGAACAACGGCATGTACGGTCTCGACCCGGAGCCGGGCCACGCCAACTCCATCGACGGCAGGAAGAGGCGGATCCAGAACGTCTGCCCCACCATCCTCCTCAGGGACGGGGAGCCCTTCATGTCCGTCGGAGCCCCCGGGGGCAGGAAGATCCAGGTCTCCGTCGCCCACGTGATCGTCAACGTTGTGGACCATGGGATGGGCATCCAGGACGCCATCGAGGCCCCCAAGCTCTTCAGGGAGACCTCCACCGTCTACGTCGATAACAGGTACCCGTCGGAGGTGAGGGAGGGGCTCCTGGAGAGGGGCCATGACCTCGTTTGGGTGGACCGGGAGCGCTATGGCTGGGGGCGGCCCGTCGGCGTCGTTGTGGACCCGGAGACGGGGCTCCTCCACGGGGGCGTCCAGTGCCACCAATACATGCACGAGTCTATCGCCGTAGGACACTAATACGCGCACGAGGTCAGAACTACGTGAGCCTGACATGACTAGGATCAAGATCAGCGTCGTGAAGGGCTTCACGGTCGAGGAGGTCTTCAAGGGGGAGCCCCCCGACCACCTCCCGGACGACTTCACGAGCCCCTGCCCCGCTGGCTTCTGCAGCTGGGCCTACGCCGACATCCAGAAGGACCTCGTCGACCTCTACTTCGGGAGCGACTACTACGCCGAGAGTAAGGTGAACTGGGTGACCTGCACCGACGGGCTCAGGCCCGTAGTCTTCAGGATCGAGAAGGTGGAGGACTGATGGCAGCCGTAAAGATCACCGTCATCCGCGGCTTCTCCAAGGAGGAGATCTTCAGAGACGACGTGCCCCCGGAGCTGGCCGACTTCGCGACCCCGTGCAAGGTCCACACGCCGGGGCAGGAGTACGTCCTGGAGAGCGCCAACTGCCCCGAGGGGTTCTGCAGCTGGGCCTTCAGGGACATCTACAGGGACCTCATCCACCTAATGCGGGGAGGGGACTACCCCTGGATAGGGGCCCCCGGCACCTCCTACTCCAGCTGCACAGACGGCCGTAAGACCGTGGTATTCAAGCTGGAGAGGATCTAACGGCATGACCCAGCCCCCTGAGCTCGACTTCAGGAACCGATCCGATTGGCGCAGCTGGCTCGAGGATAACCATACCCGGGACAAGGGGATCTGGGTCATCATGTACAAGGTGGGGTCGAATCTGGAGGGGCTGAGGTACGTCGACGCAGTCGAGGAGGGAATCTGCTACGGCTGGATAGACGGCAGGATGCAGAGCGTCGACGGCGACAGGTTCCGCCAATGGTTCTCGCCCAGGAGGAGGAACAGCCCGTGGTCCAAGCTCAATAGGGGTAGGGCTGAGAGGATGATGGAGGCGGGCCTCATGGCGGAGGCCGGATACGCCGAGGTAGAGAAGGCCAAGTCCAACGGGATGTGGGATTCCGCTTACACTTCGAGGGTAGCCCCCGAGGTCCCTGAAGACCTAATTGAGGCCCTCAGGGGAGATGAAGAGGCCTGGAGTAACTGGGAGGCCTTCACAAACTCGGTGAAGCTCATGTACACCCGGTGGGTGTTGGACGCAAAAAGGGATGAGACTAGGGCCCGGCGTATCTCAAAGGTCGTGGAGAGGTCCGCGCAGAACATCAGACCCGGGATAGACATGTAGCTTAACGCGAGCGACCAGCTATGTTTCAGCTGGCTAGCCTATGTTCATCCGTGCCTCGAGCATGCCGAGGCCGGCCTCCACCATCTCCCTGTACTCAAGCTCGATCCCCGTGGAGACGTAGATGAGGGGCACCCGGTTGTACAGAAAGCGCATCCTCCCCTCCAGGTTGGGCCCCATGGGCTGCGTGTAGGCCTCCATGATCCTGTCGATGAAGTCGTGCCCCTCGCCGAAGAACAGGAGGTCTGCGGCGGGGTCCCAGAGCCCAGTCTCCTCGAAGTCGATGATCCCCTTGACGGCCATCGTTTCCGGGTCCACGATGATGTTAGAGGTGTCGAAGTCCCCATGGACGACACGGGGCTCGAAGGCGAAGCTCTCGTCGTCCTCAAGGTAGTCCGAGAACAGCCGTGTGACCCAAGCAGTCTGCTCATCGTCGAGCTCCGGATAAACTCTCTCCTGTATCAGGGCGTAGTAGCCCTCCCAGTACTCCTTGAAGGCCTCCCCGGTGAACTCAGTCGGCCACCTCTCCGCGTACGCCTCGTAGACCTCCGGCGAATGCAGCTCCGAGAGGAAGCCCCCGAGCTTCTCGGCCATCTCCTCCCTGCTCTTCTTTTTCGTCCTGTCAAAGTAGGTGGAAAGGGAGACACCTGGAATCTTTCGGTAGCCTGCGAAGGGGAGCTCGGGGTCCTCCGATATGTGCTCGAACCTGGGGACCTCCAGAGAGACGTGGGGGCCTATGACCTGGAGGACCTCGTGCTCGTACCGGATGAGCTCGAGCCCGTCCTCGTTGAGGAGGCTGCTGTCCGGGAAGCGGAAGATCCACTCGCCCATCACCTCGAAGACGTTGTACGTGCCATGGTAGATGAAGGCCACATCGTCCTCACGGATGTCCGGGAAGAACCCTCGGAGGGCTCCCAACACGGTCTCGAGGGATATGTCACAGGGGTTAGTCTCCTCGAATGAGGTCATGTGGGTACCATCGTTTACTCTGGCTGTGAGACTATTAACCGTAGAGCAGAATTCGGGGGCTTCAGTATCTAATTAAAATGTAAAAAATGGGGGTCTGAATCTGCCTCCTCCCGGTCTGTCCGAGAGTGCAGCTCAGTTCGGCTACTCTATCTCGACGACGTTCCCGTCTTGGTCCACGGTGCCCTTCCAGTGGAATCCGTCCTCGCCGCCGTGGTTTATCTCGACGGTGTAGACTGGCTTCCAGACCACTGCCCAGCTGGCTTCCACTGTCCAGCTGTCTCCAGTGAACTTCCTCTTGGAGGCGCCGACGAGCCCCTTTGGAATGAGATCCTCTGTCTCCCAGCTCTCAGGGGCGCTGATTCCGTCAAGATCTCTGAAGGTCAGGATGGCGTACTCCACGGCCAGCTCAACCGCTCGCTCGGGGGTGAGTATGGAGTTCTCCGGGTTATCATGCACGACGGGGGTGTCCGGGTCAACGTCATCGAAGACCTCCATCTCCTCCTGGTTCACCATGTCCCAGACGTCGTCAAGGATGGCCACGACGACCTCGCCGTCCACGACCTTTACACCGGCCGTGTGGGGGGTTATCACCTGGGCCAGGACCTGGCCGGTCCTGTCGCCGAATCCGGCGTGGCGGCTGTCGAACTCGATGATTATGATGTACTGGACCGGGTAGCTTTCCATTATGATGGTATCGACGACCTTAACGGTCTCGTAGATACCGTCGAAGAGGTACGTGGGGCTGTGCCTCACGAACTCCAGTGCCAGTTCTATGGCGGCGTCCGTCTCGGAGAGCTCGTCCCCGGTAGGCCTCGCCGCGTTGAGTGACATCGCCGTCAAGGCGAATGCGAGTACTATGGTCAAGACGATTAATGACTTAGGTTTCATCTCTGTACCTCGTACATCTAGGGGACATCACTTGGGTATAATGCTACACATTCGAACAGTTGAGTCTCTTTGTTCTAACCAGTAGAACGCATACCTCCTCTTGGGGGGGGTGAAGGTTAATGGGTTCGCGTGCGAATGCGTGACCCCCCTTGTTATATCTCATTCTTTTCTTTCAGGTAAACTTTTATCCTCGTAGATGGTGGGAATATGCTAGAACCTGAGCAGCTGATGGTATCGATGTTCGAATAATGATAAAGTCTGATAGTCCTGCGGGTAGATGGGACTTTCTCAAGGGCAACATCAGTGTAATGTTTCTCAGCTCAGGTTTATGGAACATCGCGGGCAGCATGACATGGCCCTTCTACGCGCTATATGTCCTAGAGCTTGGAGGCCGCCACATAGACATCGGCCTCATCTCCGCCGTCGGAGCAGTCACAAGGATAGTTCCAACCCTGTTCGGGGGATACCTAGCTGACACCCTGGGCCGGAAGAAG
>JAUWDP010000286.1 GCA_030608725.1 Candidatus Bathyarchaeota archaeon | reverse complement strand
CCGTGCAGTCGGCCATCACCTCGTCGGCCCTCTCCACGAACATCCTCGTGTACTCCCCGCCCCTCCCTGACTGCTCCTCACCGGCGAGCCTGACCAGCGACTCGGGGAGGGAGTAGCCGACGGTCTTCCTGATCATATCCGGTGTTACTGGGGGGAGACCCATCTTCCTGAGGGCGTGGTTGGCGCACTCCACGATGCCCCTGAAGGAGTCGGCGAGGGTGAAATCGAAGTCGAAGATGACGGCCTCGTATCCAGCCATGTTACAGACCCTCTCCCCCTCATCGAACTTAAAACAGACGATTAAGGAAATATTCACACCGTATTTTCTGATGGCCCAACAATGTTTCTAAACACCAAATATGTGAGATACAAACATCTTATCTGACAACTGGCGCAAGAAATCATACACTTGTTTCTGGCTGAATTTAGAAAAGTTATCTCAAGCGCCTATCTCTTCAAGTTAAAAGAGCGTTACAAGGAGAGAATAATAGGCGTATATGGAAAAATATTGTCATTATCCATCATTATATATGTGGTAGTCCTCTCCACGTTGACCTCCCTCAAGTTCTACTGCATCAGATCCCTCGCGCGCGCCTGGGGGAGTGGATGAGGTACAGGTCCAGGCACAGGGGGGCCATCGGCTGGGCGGAGGGGTACGTCGCCTCCAAGACCGGGCTGGGGGAGGCGGTCTCTGAGGTCTCCCAAGCAGACTATGTCCACACGCTGAACGCCTTCATCAGGGCCGTTCTGGGCAGCCCGGGGCCCCTCGACCCCCTCATCCTCCTCTTCCTCGGCTTCAGCTCGTTCCTCCCCCTGGAGGACAGGACCCAGTGGAGGCGGCTGAAGGGGAGCAAGCGGCCCCAGGACCAGGGTCGTCTACGCAACGACCACATGGCGATGGTGTTCAGCCTCCCATGGCGGATGGGGTTCGCCCGGTTCAGGTCAGCGATGCCGGAGGGCGTAGGAGCTGTCCTCCCGTGTCATCCTTTTATGACCAAACCGTGACAGTAATGTCATGCTCAAGTCCGTGACCAGCAAGGGCGTCGAGTTCGTCAGGAGGCAGCACAGGGCCTTCAAGGTCAACATCACCAGGAACCTGGTCACCAACTTCTCCATCGGCCTCACCCAACAGTACCAGTCCATCTACGTCTCCGCCCTAGGCGCGGGGGCCGTGGAGCTGGGCTTGGTGAGCAGCGTCGGCGGGGTCGCCAGCACACTCCTCACGCTGCCCGTGGGATGGCTGGCGGACAGGTACGGGATAAGGCGGATGCTCATGACGGGGATGAGTGTGATTCTGCTCAGCTTCCTCACGTTCGGCCTCGCAGGGAGCTGGCAGATGGGCGGACTCGCGATGGGACTCTTCACCATGGGGTTCAGTTTCACGATGGTGGTCTGTCCCATGATCTGCGGGAACACCCTGAGGAGCGAGGAGCGGGTCACCGGTATGCAGCTCTGCGACACGGTTTCTGCCCTGCCCCGCCTCGTGGCTCCCATCGTGGCGGCGTACCTCATCACCTCCTTCGGCGGGATGAACGCCGGCGGGATCCGGCCCCTGTTCTGGGTCTCCGCCGGGGGCTTCCTCGTCGCGCTGATCATCGTCTACCTCTACCTCATCAACCCGATCCAGCCCTCTAAGAAGGGGGGCAGCATCCTGCAGGGGTTCAGCAGCGTCTTCAAGGAGGGCACCATGGTGACCCGCTGGCTAATCTACACGATGATCTCGACTGTGCCCATGTACCTCGCCTTCTACATCCCCTACTACGCAAAGGAGATCAAGGGGGCCGACCCCTATGTCATAGGCCTCATGGACTCTGCCTACTGGGCCTCAAGCGTCTTCCTAGCCCTCCCCGTGGGTATCCTGGCCGACAGGTACGGCAGGAAGAAGATGGTGGCGCTCCTGACGCCGTTCTACTGCCTGGCGTTGGTGCTCCTCGTCGTTGCGCCCAACGACCTCGTGCTGATACTGGCGGGGCTGCTGAACGGGTTCTTCATGCTTGGGGCCATCACCCAGGCCGCCATCGGGTTGGAGCTGGTGCCCAAGGAGATACTGGGAAGCTGGACCGGGCTCAACTCACTCAGCAGGGGTGTGGTGAACATCGCCGCGCCCATCATCGGTGGCCTGCTGTGGGCGTCGCTGGGGCCCGAGTACGTCTTCTACTTCCTCATCGCGACCCAGGTCGTGAAGCTGGGGATCCTCTGGACCATCCCCTCATCGATAACGAGGGGCTAGACCGGGGTCAGGGGAGCTCTGGGAAGGCGCCTGGAGGCCTGCGGTGCCCCGTGGACTGTTCGTAGGCGTAGGCGATCCTTATGATGTCGGACTCCCTGAAGAGCCTCCCCACGATCTGCAGCCCGGCGGGGAGGTTCCCGTATGTGAAGCCCATGGGCACCGTCAGACCCGGGAGCCCCGTGCCGGGGGGGATCCTCTGGCTGTTGTCACCGTGTGGGCTCTCCATGTCCCCTATCTTCCTGGGCGGGTTGCTCCACGTGGGGTAGATGATGGCCTCGACTGTGTGCGCCTCCATGGCACTGAGCACCGCTTT
>JAUWDP010000242.1 GCA_030608725.1 Candidatus Bathyarchaeota archaeon | reverse complement strand
GCCCGAAGATCTCACGGTCATTGACCGAGAAACTCGCGCCCTTCAAGGCCTCCACGCTGCCGAAGTGCTTGACAAGGGCCTCTACCTCGATGGCGTTATCCATCAATTTCACTCGCCATTCAATTCCAGAACGGCTTTATAATCCTATTCAAGGACGGCACCTACCTCGACATAACCCCTATTGCTGTCAAGCCAAGAAACACCCGTTAAAGCCCTGAGCGGAGCACCATCCCCGCCCTCTCACCTGTGTGCGCTCCCCTGTCTACGGTCACCCTGCCGTTCACAATTACGTATTCAATGCCTTCTGGGAACCGGATGGGGTCTTCGTAGGTGCCGGTGTCGATCACGGTCTCGGGGTTGAAGATGGTGATATCGGCGTGGGCACCCGGCTTAAGGACCCCCCTACCTCGGAGGCCGAATCGCTCAGCGGGCAGGGAGGTCATCTTTCGTATGGCTTCCTCAAGTGCTAGTACTCCATCCCTTACGTATCTGCCCAAGACCCTGGGGAAGCTTCCGTAAGCCCTTGGGTGGGGCTTCCCTAATACGATGCCGTCGGTGCAGAACATCTGGATGGGGCTCCTCATTATGGTGCGGACGTCCTCCTCTGACATGCTAAAGCTCACCATGCCAACGGCGTTGTTCTCTTCGAGGACGAGCTCGAAGAGAGCCTCCACGGGGTCCACGTCCCTCATCTCTGCGATCTCAGAGAGTCTCTTCCCCTCCAGGCGCTTGTTCTCTTCGGTCTCCACGGAGGTGACGAAGGTGTCCTCCCACGCTGTGGCGTCCTGATTATCTGTCATCTCGGCGTAGGCTCTATCCCTCGTCGAGGGGTCCCTGAGGCGGTCCAGCATGGCGTCAACGCCTCCCTCGTGCATCCAGTTTGGGAGCCGTGCGCTGAGGAAGGTGCTCCCAGCGGTGTAGGGGTACTGGTCGACGGTGATGCTGAGGCCAGTTTTTCTAGCCTTCTCTATGGCCTCCAGGCCTTGGGTGGATCTTCCCCAGTTCCTCTTCCCCGCTGCCTTGAAGTGGCTTATATGGAGCTTGACCCCTGAGTTGGCCCCGATGGTGGCGACCTCTTCTATGGACTCTAGGAGCGCGTCTCCCTCGTTCCTCATGTGTATGACGAAGACCCCGTCCACCTCCGAGACGACCCTGCAGAGCTCCGTTAGCTCCTCGGTGGCGGCGTAGACGCATGGCGGGTAGATCATCCCGGTGCTCAGGCCGTAGGCTCCCTGCTTCAGGGAGTCCCGGAGGAGAATCTTCATCTCCTCAAGCTCGGAGTCTGTGGGAGGGCGGTCGTCCATGCCCATCGCCGACAGCCTCAGATTCCCATGGCCCACGAGGGAGGCGACGTTCGTGGCGGGTCTGGCCTCCTCGATGGCGTCTAGGTATTCCCCGAGGCTCCTCCAGCTCCATTCGATATCCGGGTCGCCGTTGAGCCCCGAGAGGTAGCTCCTCCAGTTCTCCACGTCCTCCTCCCTGATGGGTGCCTCTCCGAGGCCGTCCTGGCCGACAATCTCGGTGGTGATGCCCTGCATTATCTTCTGTCTGGTCTCGGGCTCAGCGATGAGCATCAGGTCCGAGTGGCTGTGGCTGTCGATGAAGCCGGGTGCAACCACGAGCCCCCTAGCATCGATCCTCCTCTCGGCCCCTCTATGGATCACCCCGACCTCCTCAATCTTCCCGTCGGAGACGGTTATGTCACCTATGTAGGACGCCTTACCCGTGCCGTCAACGATCCTGCCGCCCTCGATGACCAGATCCACCATGACAAATGTATAACTACCTTTGGAGTAAAAACAGTATAGTCCCTGCCGGGGCCTAACCGAGCTCAGTCTAGTTTATTTACAGGGGCGCAGGTAGACGCCGTATCCCGGTTTCCCAAGGATCTCTCCGTCCTTCATGATGGCCTTCCCACGGACGACGGTCGTGACGGGCATCCCCTTCCCCTTCTGCCCTGCGAAAGCGCTGGCCTTCTCCTTGGAGTAGAGGTCCTCCTCGCGTATCTCGAAGTCCTTCTCCAGGTTGACTATGACTAGATCTGCATCTGACCCCGGTATCAGCACGCCCTTCCGAGGGTAGAGATTCAGAAGCTTCGCAGGGTTCTCGGAGAATATCTCGACGAGGCGTTTCAGGGAGATCCTCCCCTCGTTGAC
Organism: Candidatus Bathyarchaeota archaeon; assembly: GCA_030608725.1. The sequence continues at coordinate 854 of JAUWDP010000242.1, read as the reverse complement.
CTTGTTGAGCATCAGCGGGAGCGAGGTCTGTACACCCACCCCTCCAGAAGGGGCGTCGAAGATGTTCTTCCAGCCCTTCTCCTTCTCCGATTTGGGGTATGGCGCGTGGTCGCTGGCAAGCACGCTGATGGTGCCGTCGTTGACCGCTTTCCAGAGGGCATCTTGATCCTCGGCCTTCCTCAGGGGAGGGTCGATCTTGGCGTAGGGCCCTTTGGTCTTCATATCCTCCTCTGTCATGAGGAGGTAGTTGGGTGAGGTCTCGCCCGTCACGCACCTACCTGTAGACTGAGCCCAGGCTAGGGCTTCAATGGCCCCCTTCGTGGTCATGTGGCAGATATGGAGGTGAACTCCAGTCTCCCCCGTTAAGATGATGGTCCTCATGGTCGCCTCAGTCTCTGCTATCGCCGGCCTGAACTCGCAGTGGGCTATGGGGTCTACACGCCCGCTGGCAATCGCCTTCTCCATCCCGCTCTCGACGATGCTCTGGTTCTCGGCGTGGATGAGGCAGGGCAGCCCTAACTCCCCGATGACCTTGAAGTTGTCCAGCATCCATGCGTCCGACGCCGCCAGCTCCTTGAACCTAGCGATCATAAACGTCTTGAAAGCGACGACCCCGCCAGCCGCCAAGCCCCTCAAGGCCTCTGCGCTGATCTCGCCCGCGCCGCCGATGAGGGCGTAGTCCACGAGGGCCTTCGAGTCGGCTATCTTGATCTTCTCCTCAAGGGCCTCCACGGAGGTCACTGAAGGGACCGTGTTCGGCATGTCGACGGCGGTCGTGACCCCTCCAGCCGCCGCGGCGCGCGTCCCGGTCTCGAAGTCCTCTCTCTCGGTGAACCCGGGGTCCCTGAAGTGGC
>JAUWDP010000040.1 GCA_030608725.1 Candidatus Bathyarchaeota archaeon | reverse complement strand
GATCTCGCTGGATGATGTGTATCCCCTTCCTCGATGTACATCTCCGGCATGGCGAGGGGCAGCGTCCGCTCTCGCAGTCTCTGGAGGTAGTGGATTATGTTGTAGTGGTAGATCGGTGTGCCGAGGTACAGCACGTCGGCCTCGGCTATCTTGGGCAGCAGCCAGTCCATGTCGTCCCTCTGAGAGCATCTCCCGGGGGTCACCCACCAGCAGCTGTAGCAGCCCACGCAGCCTTTGATGTCGAGGTCGGTGACGTAGTGTCTCTCGATCTCCGCCCCAGCCTGAGAGGCGCCCTCAAGGAACTTGTTCATTAGTACATCCGATATACTGTTACCCTTCCTTGGGCTTGCGTTGAGCGCGAGAACTTTCATAGAACTCAGTTAGGTATCTGTTTAATCACGCTATATGATTTACGCACACGAACAGAGGGCGTTTTCGCGCGCTAGTTTCTGGGGAAGAGTGGTCTCCAGTCTGCGGCTCTCGCGATGAGGGCCTCCTGTTCATCCCTGTCCATGGGTTCGAAATTCACAGCTGCGTCTATGGTCATCCTGGCTATCTCCATGTCCGAGGAGGTCGCGGCGGTCGTGAGGGGCTGCGAAAGGGTGAACCTGAGGGCCTCCTTGATCTCATTTTTCGCTGTGAAGGGCTGATACCAGCATTCCCGGGTCCTCTCGCCGAGGTAGGGGCCCTTGGCCACCGCCTTCATGGCGATCACCCCGATGTCCCGCTCCTCCGACGCGGATAAGACCGGACGGAAGTCGTTCCCGGGCTCCGGGTGGGCTCGCAGGACGTAGTTGACGGGGAGGAGAATGGTGTCGAGATCCATGAGCTCCAGGGCCCGGAGGACGTTCTCGGGGTTGTGGCTCGTGATCCCGATGTGGTCTATCAGCCCCTCCTCCTTTGCCTCTTGGAAGGCATGGAGGGCCCCGCCTTCGCCAACCACCGTGTTGAGGTCCTCCTGGGTGTCGAGCCCGTGGAACTGGTAGAGGTCGATGTGGTCCGTCTGGAGGCGTTCCAGACTGCCCCTGAGCTCCTCGGCGGCCTCCTGCTTCGTCCGTTTACCCGTCTTGCAGGCAAGGAAGAGGTCGTCCCGGTACTCCCTCACCCATTTCCCCAGTCTCGCCTCGGCGTTGCCGTATGTGGGGGCGACGTCGATGTGGTTCACGCCCCGGTCAAGGGCGTGCTTGATGAACTGGTCTCCCACATGGGTCTCGATGGGGTAGATGAAGACGGCTCCCCCCAGGGTTGCGATGCTGCTCCTGTGCTTGGTCCTGCCTAGAACCCTTTTTTCCATATTTGAGTGTAACAGAACCTCTCTTTTATAATGTGCGCATGAAATCTACCCTACTCACGCTGCGCGCGCGACTTGCTTACATATTTGTTGTTATTAGGAGTTTCTGCGTGAGCTCCTTGTACCGGTTCCGTATAGTGACCTCAGTTATGTTTCCCGTCTCAGCGTACTCGTGTTGAGTACGTTTCTCGCCCATCAGCACACTCGCGATGTAGGTGGCCGCAGCCGCCATACCAGCTGGACTCCGACCGTTCGTCAACCCGAGTTCTGTAGCATAATCCAGGATGCCCAATGCGATGTTTTCCGTGTCACCGGATAGAGAGAGCTGGCTCACGTACTTGGAGACGTAGTCGCGAGGGTTTGAGCGGGGCACCTTGGCGTTCAGCCTCCTCATCAAGTACCTGTATATACGCCCCGTCTCCTTCTTGGATAGCTGAGTCGCCGTTGCGACCTCCTCGATGCTCCTCGTGATGTTGCACTGACGGCAGGCAATGTAGAGGGAGGCCGCAGTGACTCCCTTGATGGATCGACCTCTTACTAGGCGTTTCTTCACTGCCTGACGATAGATGAAAGCCGCAGTCTCGATGACGTTCCTAGGGAGGTTCAGTTTAAATGCTGCCTTTGTGAGCTCTGAGAGTGCATATGCAAGGTTCCTGTCAGATGAGTTTGAAACCTTGGACCGGCGATGCCACCTGCGGAGCCTGTAGATCTGGGCCTTCTGATTGTCGGAAAGCCTCTGGCCTCGACCATCTCGGCCGCTCGTGTCGATGGTGGTTGAGAGGCCTACGTCGTGGATTGTCCAAGTGATGGGAGCCCCGACGCGAGTTCGTTTCTCACGTTGCACGTTGTCGAAGGCCCTCCATTCCGGTCCGTAGTTTAGAAGAGATGTGGATATGACCAGGCCACAGCGTTCGCAGATGAGCTCTCCTGCTTTGAGGTCACGTATGAGATGGACGTCCCCGCAGTCGGGGCATCGTGTAATCATTTCCCCTTTTATCATTTCATCCGGGACCTGTTCAGATTGGTTTTACCCATGCGCGCGTGAGAGGCCCGACGAGGCCTTACTCCGTGACGATCTATCGTACGCGGTGGCTTGATTAGGATACATGTTTATGGGCTCACGAATAAAGGTTCTTAATGCAGGAGAAACGTACATGCAGCCCTCTCAATTGAGATGTTCGAATTCACTGCACGCATGGCGTCTAGTCATAGAATGATGTCATAATCCTACAGAATACCGTGGAGCGTGTGCGAATGAGGTCCCTGAGTTCCCGTATATTGGCGATACCAATGGTTCTCTGGCTGATTATGCAGAGAATGATGGGGTTCGAATCGCCTCGAGAAAGGAAGTAGGTCGTTTTATTATCTTCTCTTTTTATTCGCCTTCAGTTTTCTGTACTTTTTTAGCGGCGCTCGTTTCTCCTCGGTCGGCGTCGATTCGCTTAGTTAATATCATCGCTTCGTGTGCGGGTGATGTACTTCAGCATTTATCCCTCAAGGATGTCTCGTGCCCGTTCAGAGACCATCCACCGAACATACTTTCCCCGCCCTTTTCGGAGGAGCACGCCGTATCGTAGGAGCCTATGACGTTCTGAGAGGTTGAAAACCTTCGATGCAGATGCGCCCTTTAGGATCCTTTTCAGCTCTGTTTCGTGGTAGTTGACTTGATTCGTGAAGCTTTGCTCCTCGAAGTTGCTGGACTTTTCTGCGTTCAACCCGTCAACGACCTGTGTAAACTATAGCACTTGATGGTATAATAGGCGTTCTGAAGTAGAATCTGATGGCGTTTCGCCTTCGCTTTGGAATATTGAGCCGGCGTATGTAGAAAGTAGAGTGCCAATAAACCGCGCGCGTGATGAGGGTAGCTGATGTATTTTTGCTACGTCGTTTTTTAATGTTTCATTGTTTTTTTAGAACGATTGCTATCGTGCTGACGTTCCTTATCCGTCCCTCAGATTCAAGCTCTTCAGTTCCGATCTCTATATTCTCAACTGTGAGATTTTCCATGAACCTATTCCTCGTCACCTCAGCCGCATCTACGGCGGTGCTTATTGCACGGCCTCTTGCTTTCAACGTGACTCTGCCCCCTCCGTCATTTAGTGAGGTAAGGACGGCCAAGCAATAGTTCATGACCGGCTTGTTTCCTATATAAACAACGTTTTCAACTGACATTTACACCGCGCCACTCGGATAAGAGCTATTAAGCATTGGGTTAGATGAGGTAGGCGTGAGCGAGCAATGGCTGAATATGTGAAAAGGCTTCATAAGAGGCAACCTAATCAAGAGGAATACTATCACTGGAAAACAGATTGCCCTGACTACCCCCGAAGAGGAAAGGAGATCCTGATGATATTCCCAGACAGGCCTCCTCACATTCCACCGTGCCCAAAATGCACTCAGCTAGATGAGGATGAAAGATCTCAACGTGCGCGCGCTCCCTAGAGTATTCATCACATGGCAACCGCACTTCGCGGGCGTTTTAAGAGGGTGGGTGTTCTTTACACTACTGAGCCTTTAGTGTAATACGGAATATTTTAGCTCGATGTATTAATTATAAAAATCTACATGTGAGAAAAGGTAAATTCACAACGTATTTTTATTTATTTAAAAGGGACTATTTGGATGAGATTGACGTCGAGTTTCGCTGCCAATCCTTCGAACCGTTCACACGCAAGCGCGGCTAAATGTAGCGCGCGCACGGGCCCCTGAGTAGCACGCTGGAGATTATACCAGAGGAGCAAGGGGATGAGAGGGCCGACTTAGTACAGCAAGTATGTCGGTACTCCCACGACGCGACTCGGCGGCAACGCCTTCGAGATACTGAATCTGGTGGACTAGGAGCGTAGCCTCCTGGAAATCTAGCACATCGTGTCATTCCAGCTCAAGGAGATCAGCGTCGAGTACATCCGCCACTTCTTAGAGGATCTGTGGGATATGGGGTTGATAGATTACTATTGAGACCTCGCGCATGCGATATATATGTTAATATCTGTTAAAAATTCATAACATCCTTTAGAACTAGAACTTCTGAGACCTTATATTAATGTCAATTAGTTATAAAATGCGGTAGTTAGAATGTCCGAACAGTCTTTGTTCAATCTACAAGATAAGACAGACGACTTGGATACAGTTACTCTTCGTCCATGTTGGCGATGTGGGCATCAGTTCTCAAGAGAGAATATTATGTGTCCGAAGTGCGGCTCTAACCAGAAGAATATCATTAATAAGGCAGTTCCAGATTGTCGCTTTTCGCATATCTCTTAGGTCAGTGAGCTGTGTTCTGGGGCGCGCGAGATTCTCAACAGAACACATACGAATGAAGTGCGCGCAATCCGTGATACTTCCCTTAAGCGCGCGCATCGAACGGATCTCGGGTAGCTGGGATGAGGTCATGTAACCCATCCTTATATTCAACAAATCGTTCTATCTCACGCCTTGTTCAGGTTCATGCTTGCATCGCTGGAACGTTACTCGGATAGCGCGTTCCGTACCCTGTGCTATAACCACGGCGCGGACCTGACTTTCACTGAGATGGCCCACGTAGAGAGCTTCCTGAGGAGGAACAAGGTGTCGCTTGAGAAGATAGAGCCAAGGGACGCTACCCCTGCCCAGATTCAGATATTATCCGGCAACGAGGGTAAGCTTGACCGTTTTCTATCCGGTTTCAAGCCATTTGATGGCTTCAGGGGGTTCAACCTGAACCTGAGCTGCCCTAGCAAGGACGTCATCAGGCAGGGTAAGGGAGCCGCCATGGTTAAGAGGGCTGCAAAGACCGCGAGGCTTGTGTCAACGATAAGGGACCACGGGCACCCCGTCTCCGTCAAGATCAGGCTTGGATTGAACCAATACGAGAAGGACAAGAAGCTCTACCTCAATAATCTGGGAGGGGTTGACCCGGACTTCTTTGTGGTCCACGCCATGCATGCTGCTCAGAGCTCGGATGAGAAGGAGGATTATTCTGTTTACCCGGAGTGCGTCGAGGCTGCGAGGGGAATCCCCGTTATCGCCAACGGGGGGATCGAAACTCCGGAGATGGTTCAATCACTGGTGGAGATGGGTGTCGGCGGGGTGATGATGGGGCGTCCCGCAATGGGGAATCCCGCGATATTTGAGTATATGAAAAACGAGTTGGGGGTCAATGATCCGCCTAGACCAGTCCCAACGACTGATGGCCTGAAGCGAGAGTACGATGATATCTATGAGGCGATTGGCGGCTCCGAAAAGTACAGGTCACGGTTCTTGAAGGTAGTGGGAAAGACCCGCCCCCAATACTAGTGTTTGTGGGGTAAAATTGTAACACCCCCACACCGTGTGCACGCATTCTCTGCGCGCGCGAGGATAGATATTATCCACATCAACGAGTGCGCGCAGTACGTTACTGCTCCCCTAGTCTATCAAGGATCGTTTGAATATTCGCGTTTATGGATTGGATGAACTTTTCTCGCGTAATGATTTCACGGCTCACGTTTTCCAAGGTTTGAGTCTTTATTCTCCCGTCCTTTATGAGCTGCTGTCCTGCGTCCTTTGCTGCCTGATAGATATCATCCACTGAGCCACCCATCTGATCTACCCTGGGGAGAAACCAAGCGATCGGTCGAAGTATTGCTCCCGCGTATTCGCGGTCCAGGTTCCTGCATATGGCTTTCACATGGGAGACAAGTGGTTCAAAGTTATCTAGCTCAGGGTGGCCGCAGGCGGAGACCAGCACTATCTTGCCCAGTTTGAACTTTGAGCGCCGAGAGTGTCGTGTGTGTCCTTCTCGTATCTCGAAGGTGGGCTGAAGTAAGGCATAGCAGCGGTCTATCACGGCCTTCATCTGGCTGTTCATTCCGTCGATGTAGACCGGTGTGGCGAGAACAATGATGTCTGACTCCGCCAGCTTTGGGTATATTGTCTGCATGTCGTCTTTCTGGACGCATACCCCGGGAGTCTTGCTCCAGCATCCGCCGCATCCGACGCAGGGTCCGATTTTTAGCTTGTGAATGTAGAGGAGTTCAACGTGTGCACCGGCCTCTTCCATCCCGTCGAGGAAGGGAGTGAGGATGGTTGCTGTGCCTCCTTTCTCCATGTTCGGGCTGCTGTTCAATGCCAAGACTTTCATATTTCATCTCATCCTGAGCAGGATATTTAAACCGGCGCGCGCCTGCAAATAATTAATATAATTCCCTTTCGAGGTCTTTATGGTTGTATGAATATTAGTAAAGTAAAACTGGTTTACTTCTCACCAACTGGGACCGGAAAGAAAACTGTCAATGAAATAGCTGAAGGGATGGGTTATGATGCCGACATCATTGACCTTACTCCGCCTGACGCCAACCTGAACAGCTACAAACTTGGAGAAAATGAACTAGCCATAATAGCCGCCCCTGTCTACGGGGGCCGAGTCCCTCAGACTGCAATAGACCGACTCAACATAGTTAAGGGGGATAACACACCAGCAGTACTTGTAGCCGTCTATGGAAACAGGGCATATGAGGACGCCTTACTCGAATTACATAACACGACAAAAGAGCTAGGATTCAAGACAATAGCCGGAGCAGCTTTCATTGGACAGCACAGTTTCGACACTGAGGAAACTCCTATCGCCACAGGGAGACCTGACGCAGAGGATCTCAAGAAGGCGCACGAGTTTGGTGCCAAGGTCTTAGAGAAAATAAAGGGAATGGATGAAGTTCTTGAGATAGATGTCCCAGGTAATTACCCGTATCGTGAGAGAGGAGGCGGGGGCCCAAGGAGCCCCGAAACAGATGAGGCCACCTGTAATCTGTGCGGTACGTGTGCAAGCGTCTGCCCAACTGGATGCGTGGAGGTATCAGATGTGGTCGAGACCCAGAAGGACCTATGTACAGCTTGTACGGCTTGTGCCCAGAGCTGTCCCACTGGAGCTAGGCACTGGGAGCACGAGGGAATACTCGGTGCAGCTAAGTGGCTATCTACCGAACATGGAGACAGGAAAGAACCAGAGATATTCCTCTAACCCCCTTTTCTTGCGCGCGCGTGAAATGGAAAGAACGCTCACAACAATTTCCCAATCTTGAAGTTTTAATAATGTAATAGACCCGGTTCAATATGTTGTTTGGAGTGTGAAATCATGTCGGATAAGATCGGTGCCATGAAAATATTCACGAAGTTTGGCGTGGATCGACTTAGATGGGACCTACGGGCGGTCGCCCCTGAACTCCTGGACTGGAAACAGTGTGAGGAGGCTAACTCGGTTCGGTGGCTGCTCGCCCACATCTCCATGGTGTTGAACGTGTACATACCAAGAGCGGTAACCGGCGACCTAGGCTATGTTCCTGAAGGGTGGCCAGACGACTACGCTGACGACGGGAGCCGTTCCCTTGAGAGGCTGGTGGCGGACATCGAGGAAGGAGAGGTCAGAGCCCTGGAGGGCCTAGACAGCCTCTCGCCGGAGTTGTTGGAGGACACACTGGATTGGTACGTCGGCAAGGAGAGGCGTGAGGTCTACCTTATGATCCTCGCATCCGAGATCCTCCATCACGAGGGGCAGGTGGCGGCAGCGATTGGGCTGAAGAGGAGGATGGACTGCCTCTCCCCCAAGGTGGAGCCTCCCCCCTAGCGCGCGAATAAGACACTATGTGGTTATGATAAAAGCTAAAAAACGATGGCCAAACGATCATATGGAGGGAGTATTTGATGGGTAGTAAACCTACGATTGCGGTTCTGGGTGCTGGTTCTGGTGGGGCGTGTATGACTGCGGATCTTGTTGAATGTGGGTTCAAGGTTAATCTCTACGAGTTACCCCAATTTGAGGATAGTATGCTGCCCTTCGTGGAGCGTGGGGGGATTGAGGTCACCGGGAAGATCGAGGGGTTCTATGAG
>JAUWDP010000271.1 GCA_030608725.1 Candidatus Bathyarchaeota archaeon | reverse complement strand
CAGTTACACCATGGAATCCGCGACCGCGGTGGGCTGCGACATCCTGGTCATTGAGACCACATTCGGCGCCCCCATGTTCAAGTTTCCCAAGCGGAAGGACGTCGCCATGGATATGGTGCGGTGGGCCGTGATGGAGGCCATTCCCGCAGGCCGGGTCCCCACATTCAGGACTGATTCCATCGGGAACGCCCAGGAGGTCATCTCCGCGTTCAACCTGCTGACGAGCGTCCCCGTGGTGACCTCCAAGAACGCCACCAAGGTCAGCGACGTCTATAGGATGTACGGCCACGACCTCGACTACGTGGACGCGGACTCCCCGGAGGGGCGGGAGCTGTTGGACGACGGGAAGTGCGTCCTGATAGCACCGAAGGGCGCCAAGTTCAAGCGGGATAACTTGGACACGGCTCTGGCCTCGGGCTGGGCGGTGATGATGAGGAACCGGGGGAGGGCCTTCCCGCTCAGTGACCACGCGGACTTCAGGGAGCTCCTCAGCTTCATCAGGAGGTGCCGCCCGAAGCGGGTGCTCACGTTCCATGGGGGGCAGATGACGAAGGGCTTCGCCGAGTACGTGAGGAAGCGGCTTGGCATCGACGCCGGGCCCCTGACGAGCCGTGAGGAGACGATCCATGGGCCGGTGACCAGGGGCGAGCTGAGGATGAAGGTGTGCTACGAGCAGCTGCTCAGGACTGTACGCATCCCGGGTTTCGAGTACACGTCCCCCTGGCTCGTGAAGGAGATGGCGCGTAAGGGCTTCACACGGAGCGAGACCGAGGCGGCGCTGGCGCATCTAGTGGATCGCCGTGTGCTGGAGCTGTCAGCCTCCGGGGTGAGGTTGACCCAGGTCGCCTAGGGTTATATTTTCATGGTCGTATGAGGGAGATGGTTGATTTGTCTGATGAGGTGAGGGCTCACACGGCGCTTCACGTCCTTAAGGGCGCCGCCGTCGAGGTCCTCGGAGTGAAATGGACCGCAGGGGTGAGCGTAAGCGGCTCCCACGGGAGGCTCACCCTGCAGTTGGACCGGAAGCCCACCGAGGACGAGATGCGGAGGGTCGAGGATGCGGCGAACAGGGTGATCGGTGAGGACGTCGGGGTGGAGGAGCTGGTGATGGGTAGGGCCGAGGCGGAGGAGCGGTGGGGCGACCTAATCTACGACCTGTTTCCCATCCCTGAGTCGGTTACCGAGCTGAGTATCTGCCATATACCGGGGTGGAATGTGAACGCTTGTGACCGGGAGCACTGCTCCTCCACGGGCGAGATAGGCTCGCTGGCGGTCTCTAAGTACAGGTACAGGGCGAATAAGGGGGTCCTGGAGATCTCCTTCGACGTCGGATGAGTGTCAGTGTTCTAGGGTCGTGGGGATCGTTGTCGGGCTTTAAGGCCGTTGTAGACGAAGAATAGGCCTACGAGGATGACCATGTATGGCCAGAAGTTGTCCCATGTGTAGCCCCACCAGTCCTCTGCGAGGGAGATGAGTCCGGAGGCGAGGATGAGGAGGCCTATGAGGAGTCCCCAGTTCCTTGTGTCGCCCTCGGATTTCTCGTGTTTCTCGTCCCTCTGGTCCTTCTCCTCTTTCTCGATCCTCTCTTCCTTTTCGTCCTTCTCGTCCCTGCGGTAGGTGCGCCTAATTCCCTCCTTGAGGGGGGCGCCGCACTTGATGCAGTAGTCCGCGTCGTCCTCGTTCTGTGCTCCGCAGTCTGGGCAGTAGATCATTTTATCACCGATGGTTTTAGGTCGTATCGACGGTTTTTGAAGCTTTTGGGTGGTATAGGTCTATAGCTGGGCGTCGAACTCCTGGATGAATTCATCGAGGGACGAGAGGGGGATGCTGGCTCCGCTGGCTCTCTTGTGACCTCCGCCGAATCCCCCTATCTTCTCGGCGATCTCCCTCGTGGTCTTCCCTAGGTGGTAGTCGAGTCCTCTCTTGCTCCTGAGGGAGATGTTGGCCCGCTGGTCATCCTTGACCACGTAGCAGAGGCCGACTTTGGTTCCTATGGCGTCGACTATCAGTCCTGCCACCGCCCCGATCGGCTTCCCTTCGGGGGTCTCGCAGTAGGCCATGACGTTGAGCCTCTTGCAGATCTTGGGGAGTATCTCGACTATCTTCGCCATCTCCTCCAGGTGTGCCAGTGCTGTCTCGTGTACTCCCCTGATGCGGTGGGGGTAGTCGAGCCTGCTGAGCCCCTCCACTATCGGTTTCTTGAACTCAGGGGTCTGGTCCCTGGTGAGGGCGTAGGCCAGCATGAGGGCCTCCAGCTGGGTGAACTGCCTGTCGTACTCCCTGAGGAGATCTGTGGCGATGGGGCCGTCCTCGAACTGGTCGGCCCACGCTGCGTAGGCTGCGAGCCTTCCGGCGTCCCTGCCAAGTTCGTTCCTGTATTGGTTGTACAGGAGGACGCTGGCGCAGTCGCTTGTGTCGTGGACGACGGTCACCCCCATCTCCCGTAGCTGCTCCAGTATGCTCTCCTCGGTGGGGTGGTGGTCCACGAGGGTCACCGTGGCGAAACCCCGGATCCTCTCGATCTCCCCTATGAGGTCCTTCCTCAGGTTCATGTCGCAAATGTAGACCTCCTCGACGGGAGGCTGCACACTCTTCAAGGCGTCTTCTAGCTCGTCGTAGGTCGCGAGTATGAGGGTCGCGTCCTTGAGGAGACGCATGTATGTGGCACAGATCAGCCCGTCCGCGTCCTCGCCGTGGGAGATGCATAC
>JAUWDP010000289.1 GCA_030608725.1 Candidatus Bathyarchaeota archaeon | reverse complement strand
CTTTACATAAGAGGTTTCATCGATTGACCAGAATCCCTTAGAAACGTTTAGTGGAATGCGGGCTTTATCGAAGAATCCTGAAACAGGGCCAAGAGTCGAATTGATCGAGTTCTTCTTATAGTGAAGACCTACCAGTTCCTTTTTTAATTCGTCTAACTTGTCTTCGTACGTGGCTCTCACATTAGGGTCTTTACTGCTCATGTGTTCGAGTCGATTACTGTAAACTTCATCGGGAGTCTCATTAATGAAGGCAAAGAATTTCTTGCACTCTTTTACATAGATATTTTTCGTCCTATCGGCTCGTAGCTTGCTTATTACGCCTTTCCATGTTTCCTGATCTTGCCACCCATCGTGGTCTTTATTCCATTTGTTGTAAAAGGCTCTCCAAGCTTTACGAAGATCGCTTACCTCTTCCTTCGTTACCACTTGGATCACCTCAACTGGTGGGAAAAAGGCATATAACTATACCCCTGTACCCCACAACATAGATATAGGCTTCCTGTAAAACTAATTATAGGAAACAACGGAGCGATGATCATGAGAGCATATGTCCTGATTAACACGGAGCTGGGCCAGGAGGCTCAGGTAGTATCGGAGCTGAGAGAGGTAGAGGGAATAACGAACATCTCCTCTCTGTACGGCATCTATGACGTGATCGCACAGGTAGAGGCCGATTCCATGGAGAAGGTCAAGGAGATAGTGTTCAACAAGATCAGGCGCCTCGACAACGTGAAGACCACCATCACCCTGATAACCTTTGGGGAAGGCTTCTCCCGAGAGTAGAGTCCTTTTTTCTCTATCCCATTTGTAAGCTTCTAGTGGGTGGGTTGTTACTCTCACGGGCTACTGTGTGTCACATCAGGGGGAAATATTTGAGGGTGAGAGTTCTGGTTGGGAGCCAGGTAGCAGGAGTAGAAACCCCCTTCGATTCAAGCCCTGGCTTCCAAATCGTTCACGGCTGATTTTCAGGGGTACAGATCACGGGTTCAGTCGAGGCTGTCCTCGATGGGAGTCATCGTGTACTTTACCTCGGATATTCCCCGGATGGCCTTCGTCTTCCGGATGAAATCGAGGACGACATCCAGGGGCCCCCGTATAATGAATACGTCTATGCAATACATACTCCCGATGTGGAAGTGGGTGTTACTGAATATATTCTCGTCGAACTCGTGTCTGAGGGCCATGAGGTTCGCGCTGTGTTCATATCGCTCCCTGTCTGATTGGACGGTGACTGTCGCCATCACCTGTCCTTTCTCAAGTCTCTGGAGGGCGAACTGGGAGAGGGCGTCCCTGATGGCGAGCCTGATGGCCTCTGAGCGGCTGGAGTATCCGGACTTCTCTATGAAGTCATCGAGCCGGTCCAGGAGCTCGGGGGTCATCGAGATGCTGATAACGGTCATATCGGTTATTAAGATCATAACGATTTTTTATTAAATGTTATGAATAACCCTCCACTTTATAGCATCAGGTTAATAAACCACTCTCGGATCGTTCCGTTGAGTGAGGTAGGGGAGTTCGTAGATGGATCACAGCCACGACGACGACCACGGGCATGACCATGAACACGATCATGACGATGGTCACAACCATAAGGGAGTTCATGTCCACGAGCACTCCGAGGGAGGATTGATACCCCTCGCGGTGTCGGGCATCACCCTTGCCCTCGGTCTGGCCCTGAGGTATCTGTACGGGCCGTCCCTGCCCTCGGACCTCCTCCTCGTGGCGACCATGGTCCTGTCGGGGTACAAGATCGCTGAGATCGGTCTGAGGGGGCTGCTGAGGGCTCATATCAGCATCAACCTGTTGATCTCCATCGCCGCCGTCGGCGCCTTAGCAATCGGGCACCTGGAGGAGGAGGGGGCGGCGGTTTTGTTCCTGTTCAATATCGCTGAGAAGCTGGAGGACTACGCCGCGGACAGGGCTAGGCACAGCATCGAGGCGCTCCTGGAGCTCAAGCCCGAGGTGGCCACGCTGAGAAGGGACGGGGGGGAGGAGGTCGTGCCCGTGGGGGAGGTCTGGCCTGGAGACATCTTCATTCTCAGGCCCGGCGACCGTGTGCCCCTGGACGGGGTGGTGATCGAGGGGGCCTCCAGCGTCGACCAGGCCACCATCACCGGTGAGTCGGCCCCGATCTCGAAGCAGGTAGGGGATGACGTCTACGCGGGCACCATGAACATCAACGGCTTCGTCGGCGTCCAGGTCACGAAGCTCGCGGAGGAGACCATGCTCGCAAGGATCCTTGAGATGGTCGAGGAGGCCGAGGAGAGCCGCTCCCCGACTGAAGCCTATGTAGATCGGTTCGCCCGGATCTACACCCCTGCCGTCATCCTTCTCGCCGTGCTGGTGGCCGTCGTACCCCCGCTGCTCCTGGGTCAGCCCCTCCGGATCTGGGTCTACAAGTCGCTGGTCATGCTCGTCGTTGCCTGCCCGTGTGCCCTGGCCATCTCCACTCCGGTCGCCATGGTCTCCGCCATCTCCAGCGCGAGCGTGAACGGCGTGCTCGTTAAGGGCAGCACATTCGTTG
>JAUWDP010000228.1 GCA_030608725.1 Candidatus Bathyarchaeota archaeon | reverse complement strand
CAGGGATGTCCCCGTTGTGGTTCTCCCCTCGAACATGAAGGCGGGCGTCCTCCCGAGGGGCGCCGAGGAGAGGTTCGCCGCGATGTTCAACAACATGCTCCAGGCCCACGAGCTGGGGATCATGAAGGTGATCGTCGACCTGGTCCTCGAGCCTGCCATGAAGCCCGGGCTCTTGGAGTCTCTGAAGGCCTACCAGCTGTTCCGTCAGGCCGACGAGAACACCCCCGTGCTCTTCGGGCTGGGGAACGCGACGGAGCTCATAGACGTCGACTCCACCGGGGTAAACGGCCTGCTGACGGCGTTGGCAGCCGAGGTGGGAGCAGACCTCCTCTTCATCCCCGAGCACAGCCCCAAGGCCCGGGGGAGCGTCCGGGAGACGGTGACGGCCTCCAGGATGATGTTTCTGGCGGGGAGGAAGGACGCGCTGCCCAAGGACCTGGGCCTCGACCTACTGGTCCTCAAGGAGAAGAGGTGGGTGGAATGGCCTTATGACAGGTCCGTCGAGGATGCGACGGAGGTTGTGTCCGCCGAGCCCGACGACGATCTGGAGTGGGATACGGCTGGCTGGTTCAGGATAGGGGTCGACAGGGAGGAGGAGGCTATAGTTGCCATACATTACATGGAAGCCGACAAGCCCCACCTCGTGGTCAAGGGAAGGGACGCCAGGGAGGTGTATCAGACGATTCTCCGGAGGGGCCTCGTCGGGAAGTACGATCACGCCGCTTACCTCGGGAAGGAGCTGATGAAGGCGGAGCTGGCCCTCAGGCTGGGGCGCTCTTACGTCCAGGACGACACCCTGTTCTAGCTACCCCGTTTCTCGCTCTTCCACCGGGAGTAGTCATCCATGATCGTCTTCATGTCGACGTGGTCGCTGACGATCTGCCTTGTGAGCTGAATCTTCCTCGTGGAGGTCGGCTCTGGCGTAATCTTGTCTCCCAGCAGGTCCAGCTTGGTGACAGTCGTATAGGTGTCTGTGGGTACCAGGAGGATGGGGATGCCCTTGGTCTCCGCCGAGGAGAGCACCTGGACCGAGGGGTAGATGTTCCCGGTGAGGACGATGGCGCTGGGCTTCGTCTCCAAGGCCGTGAGGATGAGGTCCGTCCTGTCCCCGCCCGTGATGAAAGCCCTGCCGACGCTCCGCCTCAGCCAGCTCAACGCCGACTCGGGGGACATGGCCCCGATGAGGTAGTTGTCAACCAGGGTGTCCAGGCTGTCCCTCCCGGCCAGCACCTCGGCGTCCAGGGCGCTGACGACTTCCTCCACGGTGGGGAGGGTGAGTTCCCTGTGGTCGGGGGCGACCCCGAGGACCTTGAGGCCGCTCATCTGGAGTACGGGTGAGACGACGCCCCTCATGCGCTCCAGCTGCTGGAGGGGGACGAAGTTGAGCACAACGCCCAGCATCTCAGCCCCTCTCCCCTCTATGAACTCCTTGTATAGTATGATGGTTTCAGCGACGAAGTCCTCGTCGCCCTTGACTGAGAAGAGCACCTTGGCGCCGAACTCCTTCGCCAGCGTCGGCGTGTCGAGGCCGCAGAACGTGAGGAACTCGGGGCGGGCAGCAGACTCGATGAGGAGTATATCCTTGTCAGCGCTGATCTTCTCGTAGGCCTCCATGATGCGGGCCTTGGAGTCGTCGCAGCTCTCAGCTATGAGGTCGAGGTAGCGCTTCCCCAGCACCACTGGGCACAGCACGTCGAGGTCCTCATCGAGGGCCATGACCTCCTTCATGAGGATCACGTCCATGTCCCTGAGCCTCCCGTCAACGAGCTTCTGCCCCATGCCGACGGGCTTGAAGTAGCCGACCCTGAACCCCATCTCCTGGAGTTTCCCGAACAGGCCTAGGCACAAAGCGGTCTTGCCGCTGTATTCGATTCCCGACACGTAGATCGAGTAAGCCATCTGTCTATTCATCATCAATCCCCTGTTATAGTGATTTTCACGTCGAGGGCGATGCAGCCCTCCCCCACCCCGTAGACGAAGACCGGGTTGAGGTCCATCTCCACGATCTGGGGGAAGTCTGAGACGAGCTGCCCCACCCTGAGGATCGTCTCCCTCAACGCTTCTATGTCCGACGGGGGCTCCCCCCGTATCCCCTTGAGGAGGGTGTACGCCTTGGTTTCCTCCATCATCTCCTGGGCCTCCCTCTCGCTGAGAGGGGCAAGGCGGAACGAGACGTCCTTGAGGAAGTTGACGTAGATCCCCCCGAGGCCGAACATCACGAGGGGGCCGAACTGGACGTCCTGGCTCATGCCCACAATCAGCTCCTTCCCCGGGGTGACCATCCGGGAGACGGCGACGCCGTAGACCTTGGCCTGAGGCATGAACGTGTACACGCTGTTCATGATGACATCGAAGGCCGACCTCACCTCATCGGCGGACCCTAGGTCCAAGTGGACGCCGCCGATATCCGTCTTGTGGAGTATCTCCGGCGAGACTATCTTGAGCACCACCGGGTACCCGAGCTCATCGGCGAATCTCGCGGCCTCCTCCGCAGAAGAGGCCAGCATGTCCCTCGTCGAGTTGACTCCGTAGGCCTCCGCGACCTCTGCCGCCTCGTTAGCGAGGAGGACGACCCTGTTGTCCCGTCTGGCGGCCTCGAGGATCCCCTTAACCCTCTCGGGGTCCACGTCGTGGAACCTTGCAGGTGGATGCTCGGGCTCCTTCAAGAAGCGGGCGTACTCGTACATCGCCGCCAGGGTCTTGATCCCCTTCTCCGGGAAGTCGAAGCTGGGCACTCCGTTGCTCCTCAGGTACTCGTCTGCGCCTTGGACCCTCCCCCCACCCATGAAGATACAGATTATCGGCTTGTCCCCGTGCCTCCTCTGGAGCTCGACGATCCCCTGGGCCGTCTCAAGGCTCTCCGTCATCGCCTGTGGGGTGAGGATGACGACGACGGCGTTGACGCTCTCCTCGCTGATGACCTCCTCGATGGCGAACCCGTAGAGGTCGGCCCTCGCGTCCCCCAGGATGTCCACGGGGTTCCCCACGGAGGCCGCCTCGGGAAGCCTTCCCATGAGCCTACCCCGGACCTCACTCCCAAGGTTGGTGAGCCTGAGCCCCAGCCTCTCGCTGAGGTCCGTCGCAAGTATCCCCGGGCCCCCGGCGTTGGTCACGATCGCGACGCCTTCCCCCTTGGGCAGGGGCTGCTCCGTGAAGGCGATGGCGTAGTTGAAGAGCTCC
>JAUWDP010000034.1 GCA_030608725.1 Candidatus Bathyarchaeota archaeon | reverse complement strand
GGAGACGGGCGATGACGGCTACCGGAGGTTCAAGAGGAAAGACTACCAGCTGCCTCTGATGTTCTCGGTGAAGGCGGTGAAGCCTGCCTGAGGGTAGCTGCACCTGCCCTCAAACCTTAAATCGACGCTCATCCCTCCAATACCCGTTCCCAGGCGATATCCATGGACACAGAGACCCGTCTAGATCTTGTCACGAGAAACCTCCAGGAGATCATCGTCGTCGACGAGCTCCGCGAGCTACTGGAGACCAACGACCACCCAAGGGGCTATGTTGGCTTCGAGCCCAGCGGTATGATGCACGCAGCCCATGGTCTCATCGTGGGGAAGAAGATTAGCGACTACGTTGAAGCCGGCTTTCACTTCATAATCTACCTTGCCGAGTGGCACGGCTGGATTAACAACAAGATGGGGGGCGTCCTGGAGAACCTCTCCATCGCGGCCGAGTACTTCAAGGATTGCTTCACTGCGGTTGGACTACCTGAAGGCAAGGTAGAGTACCTCTGGGCATCTGACATCGTCGACACCAAGGACTACTGGGAGAAAGTCGTCCGGGTCATGAAGTCCACGAGCCTTCGGAGGACCCTCAGGGCGATGCCCATCATGGGGAGGAGCGCCGACTCCGTCGACGTCGAGACCGCATTCGCCCTCTACCCCGCCATGCAGACCAGCGACATCTTCGAGATGAAACTGGACGTCGCCTGCGCAGGCATGGATCAGAGGAAGGTCCACATGCTAGCCAGGGAGGCCGCCCCGAAGCTGGGCTTCAAACCTCCAGTCTGCCTGCACAACGCCCTCCTGCCGGGGCTGCAGATGACCAAAGTAGAGGGAACCTTCGACGAAGACGCAGCTATCGACAAGAGCATCAAACACAAGATGAGCAAGAGCGTCGGGAAAGGGGCCATCTGGATCAACGATTCTCCCGATGAGATCAAGAAAAAGTATCGTGAAGCATACTGCCCTGAGAAGGTGGTTATGGACAATCCCGTCATCGCTCACGCCAGGATGCTGGTCTTCCCCCATCTGGGGCACCTGGACATCGAACGACCCAGCAAATACGGCGGCGACGTGACGTTCCACAGCTTCGAGGAGCTCGCGGAGACGTACGAGAAAGGAGAGCTCCACCCTCTGGACCTGAAGAACGGTGTATCAGACGCCGTTATCAAGCTTCTGGAGCCTGTGGCGAAATTCTTCGAGAAGAAACCGGAGAACCTCGAGAAGATGAGGAAGCTGACGATCACAAGGTAGACCTAGAAGCCGGCCATCCGTCCCATTTTCTCCGCCATCTCAGCGAGCCTGCAGGAGTAGCCCCACTCGTTGTCGTACCAGGCCAGAACCTTCACAAGTTTACCAGAAGCCATCGTCGACAGGCCGTCCACCACCGCCGAGTAGGGGTTATGGATGTAGTCGCATGAGACCAAGGGCTCCTCCGTGTAGTCTAGGATCCCCTTCAGACCCTTCACCGACGCCTCCTTGAAGGCTGCGTTTACGGCCTCTGCCGTCGTCTTCTCCCCCAGGACCCCCACGAAGTCCACAACCGACGCCGTCGGCACGGGCACCCTCATCGCCATGCCGTTGAGCCTCCCCTTCAGCTCGGGGATCACCTCCCCAGTGGCGGTCGTGGCCCCCGACGTCGTCGGGATGATGCTCATGGCAGCCGCTCTGGCCCGCCTCATATCCTTGTGGGCCTTGTCCAGGATCTGCTGATCGTTAGTGTAGGCGTGGACCGTCGTCATGAACCCGGACTCCACCCCGAACTCGTCGTTGAGGACCTTCATGACCGGGGCGACGCAGTTGGTGGTGCACGAAGCATTGGAGACGATGTGATGCTTCCCGTGGTCGTAGAGGTGATCGTTGACCCCCATCACGACCATGATGTCCGGACCTTTAGCCGGCGCCGAGATGAGGACCTTCCCGGCACCCGCCTCTATGTGCTTCGAGGATCCCTCCCTGTTCCTGAACTTGCCCGAGGACTCGATGGCCAGGTACACATCCAAGGCCTTCCAGGGGAGCTTCTCGGGATCCGACTCGTACAGGACCTTCAATTCCTTCCCGTTGACCACGATGGTGTCGTCCTCCACCTCGACGTTGAAGGGAAGCTTCCCGTGTACGCTGTCATACTTGAGCAGGTGGGCCAGGGTCTTCGCGTCGCCCCTGTTGATGGCGACGAAGTCCAGATCCAGCCCCAACTCCAAGGCAGCCCTGAAGGCGAGCCTGCCGGTCCTGCCGAAGCCATTTATACCGACCTTAACACCCAAAAACCGTCCCTCAGCTAAAGTCACTGCGCTGATTATTAAAACACGATGCTGAAATCGGGAACATTTTTAAACAGGCCTGATGCTTAGATGCCCGGTGTAGAAAACACCGTATCACTCTCACCGCGGGGCGAACGAACGAGACCCCTGAACGGGGCGTCGTTCTCCTTGCAATCACGACCGGGTTTGATTCTGTCAACCCCAGGTGGACACTAAGGAGTGCGTTCACCTGCGGCAAGAGTGGTATTAGATATAGACGTGAACATAATGGGTTCAAAAGAGAAGCATAGCACAAAGTACATAATTGAGGCGAAATTCGTCGTCGAAGGCGTCGTCGAGAAGCACGACGTCATCGGGGCCATCTTCGGCCAGACCGAGGGGCTCTTCCCTAAGAACTTCGAGCTCAGGGAGCTCCAGAGGTCCGGTAAGATCGGAAGGATAGACATCGAGCTAAAGTCCGCGAAGGACCGGACCGAAGGGAAGATCGTCGCCCCCTCCAGCCTGGACAGGGCGGAGACCGCCATCATCGCAGCGGCGATGGAGACGGTTGACAGGGTAGGACCATGCGAGGCGAAGGTCTCCGTGGAACAGATATCTGACGTCCGCTTTGACAAGCGGGAGCAGATAATGAAGCGGGCCAAGGAGCTTATGAGGGACTGGGTGGTGACAGAGACCCAGGACATCGAGAAGCTCCTCGCCGAGGTCTCCAGGGAGGACAAGACGGTCAAGGCAGTGACCTACGGACGTGAGAAGCTAACCGCTACCCCCAACCTCAGCAAGGCGAAGGAGATACTCATCGTCGAGGGCAGGGCGGACGTGAACAACCTCCTCAAGAGCGGCTACACGGACATCATCGCCCTGGAGGGCGTGAAGGTCCCCCGCACCATCATAAACCTCGTGAAGAGGAAGAAGGAGACAACCGCCTTCCTCGACGGGGACAGGGGCGGAGACCTCATCCTCAAGGAGCTGACCCAGGTAGCCCAGACCAAGTACGTCGCCAGGGCCCCATGGGGGAAGGAGGTCGAGGACCTCAACCCAGCCGAGATACGGGCCGCCTTGGCGGCCAGGGTGCTCTTCGAGGAGGCTAGTGGCGCAAAGCCGGCGGAGGCCAAGCCCGTCCGTGCAGCCAAGCCTGCCCGAGTGGCGAAGCCCGCCCGTGTGGCCAAGGTCGATCCTAAGGATGCCGAGATGCTCAAGGAGCTGGCCGGGGTCGCCAAGGGGCTGAAGGGGACCCTCGAGGCCGTTCTGGTGAAGAAGGACGGTGGCAAGATCGATGAGGTTCCCGTCATGGAGCTCGTGGAGCGGCTGAGGAACGAGGCGGATGTGGAGACGGTTGTCTTCGACGGCATCGTCACCGGGCGCCTCGTGGACGTCGCAGTGGAGCGGGGGATCGCGACCCTTGTGGGGGAGCGCCTCGCCGAGGGCGTCCGGGTTCCCAGGGGCCTCAGGGTGAGGGTCTTCAAGGACCTCGAGTAGCCTCATAATTCCCTTTTTTTACATTCTCATTCTGCGTCTCAGAGCGGGCCTTGTCCGCGCCAGCTGATGGTAGACGTCCCCGAACGTCTCGTCGGGGGCGAGGGGGCGTTTTATGTAGACCCCGGTCCTGCCTATCCTCTCCCTGCGCTGGAGGGTTCGGATCCTGTCTAGGACGATGGTGACGCCTACGCCCAGGGTCTTTGCGACAGCTCCCTCCCTGCCCTGGATGGGGGTCTCGGTGTGGCCTCGTTCCGTGGGCTCTATTAGCCTCAGGTGCTTGTCGACTCCTGGGACCCGTGTTCCATCCTGTAGCTGTTTGGGGGTGAGGGACCCCGCGAAGTCGTAGAACTCCCGTTCGTGGGTTCGAAGCTGGACGAGGGGGAAGGAGTAGCTCCTGTCCTCGGTTGCGTGGATGTAGCCCTTGGCGGCGTACGTGGGTGTGGCCTGAATGATCTCCCTGTTGGCGGTCTGGATGCCCGTGCGGTTGATGAGGGTTTCGAGGATGGTGGGGGCGGGTGGGCTGGGGATGAATACGTCGATGTCGCTTCCGGTGTGGACGTCTCCGCGGGCGATGCTGCCGTAGACGAGGGCCTCGATGTGGGCCTCCGCGAGGGGGCGGGTGAGGGTCTGCGCCTCGTCCCTGAGCCTGCTGAGGAGTTCCCAGTGTTCCTGGGCGTACTCGACCTCTATTTTGTCTGTCATCGTGCCCTCCTCAAACGGTATTTAAAGGGGGGTTTCGCTTATTAGTAAAGCTCGCTGGTGTCAGGCTTGGCCATGTGGTATGAGACATACGCTACTCTAGGTCTTCTAGTTGTGGGGTGGTTCATCTTCTACTTCCTGGCGAGGTTCCTGAAGCTGGAGAGGTTCGGGGTTGAGCTTCATCCCTTCTACGCGATGTATAAGTCGACTCGGTTGAACTCGGTGCTGATCCGTGTGGGGAGCTGGCGTCCGGGGCTCTGGAGGGTGTTGGGGAACATGGGGGTGGCCTCCTTCTTCGGGCAGGTGGCGTTCATGACGTACATGCTATTGCAGAACCTTTACAGGTTCCTATACGTGCCGGCCG
Source organism: Candidatus Bathyarchaeota archaeon (assembly GCA_030608725.1). The sequence goes on along the minus strand of JAUWDP010000034.1, from coordinate 3,859 downwards.
AGGCGTCTCCGGTTATGCCCCTGATCCCGGGGGTGACCATCCAGCTTCAGAGCATGGTCTGGTTCCTCGCCGCGGCGGGGGTTGTGATCCTGCTCCATGAACTGAGCCACGGGGTGATGTGTGTGGCTGAGGGGATCGAGGTGAGGTCGGCGGCGCTGCTGGTGGCTGTGATTACCTTCGGGGGGGCCGTGGAGCCCGATGAGGAGTCCCTGGGGAGGGCTGGGCTGATGTCTAAGCTGCGGGTCTTCGCGTCCGGTTCCCTGGTGAACCTGATGACGGGGCTGCTGGTGGTGGGCGTCTTCTCCGTGGTAGGGGGCGGCCTGCCCCAGGTTGTGGGGGTGTTCCTGAACTGGCTTTACTTCCTGTCGATTAACCTGGCGATGGTGAACATGCTGCCCATCTATCCGCTGGACGGGGGGCAGATGGTACGGGAGTATCTGGCGACTAAGCCGGAGTGGGGGCGTGTGCTGGAGCGGACGACGATGTACAGCTTCCTAGCGCTGATGGTCTCTAACCTGCTTCTGAGCCTTGTCAAGTTCGGTCTGGTGCCGATCCTCTAGTGCGTAACGGTTTTATCGATGGGCTGCGTTGTGGTTGGTGCAGCGGCGGGTAGGACCGGGAGCTAGCCCTTCCCCTTGCCTTCAAACGGGCTATAGGAGGGGTCAGTAACCTCGGTGTGATGGGGTGAAGCCTGCGGGTAAGACGTGCGGCTCTCCGTCGAGGGCTTGTCCCGCGGGGTCGGCGGTTGTTCCCTGCGCCCTCGTAGGGGGGCGTGGGGGCTGTAGTCGGGTGAACCGGTGAGGCCCGGGAGGGAGCGGCCTAAGCCTGGACGTTTGGCGCTCGCGGGGTCGCGAGCCTGAGGGGGGTCGTGCGCCCCTGTCCGTGGGTGAGCCCTTGAGCCCTGGGGGGCCGTCGCTGCACCTTCTCAACGCGTGGGTGGTCATCTGGTTTTTGCGTTGTGTCCTCCGTTTGATGAGGGGTGTGCCCTGGTTGGGTGGTTATCCGGGGTGGGGGAAAAATGGTGGTGTATTTATGGTATGAGGTCTTTTAGGCTCATCTTCAGGAACAGTGTGGAGCCGGCGACCTCTATCTCGTTTGTGTTGCCGTCTTTCTGGGTGATGCTGAGTCTGTTGGGTTCCGGGAATCCGTATTCCCGTACGCTGTCGTACGGGATGTCGAGGATCTTGTCGAAGCCTCCTGTACCCTTCTCGTGGATGAATAGGAGGCGTTGGTTACACAGGACGATGTAGCCGAAGCTGTTGCCGAAGGTTCCCCGGAAGCTGGTCTTGAATTGGTCTTCGTCGCCCAGGATCCCCTTCGTGTACTCTATTACTTTGCTCACTTAAGCACCTGACCATATTGGGTTTCATGTTTTTTATAGTTTTGGAGGTGTTGGTTAGGTTTTGTTGCCCATCATGCTCTTAAAGGGGTTCGGGGTTTTTTACGTGTGGAGGGGGCAGGGTCCTCCTGCAGAGGCCACTTCTCTCCTGTCCCTCTCTTCTTATCCTTTATCAGGGAGGTTTCTGGGGTCCTTGGGTTAGGGCTCTGTCTTCTTTGTGGGTTCTACCCGGTGTAGTCGGGGCTCCACTGGGGGATCTTCCATGGGAGAGGTTTCCCCTGAGTGTAGGTCTTGAGTGTCTCTCTGTATGGGAATAGGGCTGCTGTGCCTCCTGTGTGGAGGAATATGGCTGTGTCGTCCTCGGTGAGCTTTCCTGTCCGTGTGTCGTCGATGAGGGCGGCCATGGCGGTGGCGGTGTAGACGGGGTCGATGAGGATGCCCTCCTTCTCGGCGAGGAGCTTGATTGCCTCGGTCTTGGCCTCTGTGGCGTATCCGTATCCCTCGCTGTACTGGTCGAGGACGTGGATGTCTTCCTCGGTGAGGCGTGTCTCGATCTCCAGGAACTCGGCGGTCTCGTGAGAGAGCCTGAGGAGGTTCTCTGTGCGCCTTGCGCTGTCGCCGTAGCCGGTGGAGACTCCGACGACCTTGATGCCGGTGTTGAGGGCCTTGGCGCCGAGGGCGAGGCCGGTCTGGGTGCCCCCTGAGCCGGTGGCGTGGTAGAGGTGGGTGATCTCTGCGGTCTGGTCCACGGCCTGGGTGAGGAGTTCGAGCATGCAGTGGACATATCCTGCGGCGCCGAGGGGGGTGGAGCCTCCGACGGGCATGAGGTAGGGGTTGCGGCCCTGTGCGCGGAGCTCCTCTATGATCTCCTGGCGGCGTTGGCCTGAGCCCTCCTTGAGGATGGTGATGTCGGCTCCGTAGAGGTGGTGGAGGAGGTGGTTGCCGTCCCACTGGTCGGGGTCGTATCCGTCTTCGGGGCCGCTCTTGACGAGGATGAGGGAGAGGCCGAGCTTGCAGCAGGCGGCGGCGGTCTGGGTGCACCAGTTGCTGTGGAATCCGGCGCCTGTGACGATGATGTCGGCTTTTTTCTGGAGGGCGTCTCCCATGAGGTAGTCGAGTTTCCGGGCCTTGTTGCCTCCGAATGCGAGGCCGGTGAGGTCGTCTCTTTTGACGAGGATGATGGGGCCTCCGAGGTGCTTGGTGAGGTTGGGGAGGGGTTGGAGGGGGGTGGGGGTGGCCGCGAGGCCTGCCCTGGGTAGGGTGTTGAGTCTCATGGTTTTAGTGGGTCTGCGGGTGTATTTGGGGGTTGTGAGTGGTGGCATGTGATAAGCGTTTTTTTCGCGTGTGGCTGGCAGGGGATAAGCATTCCGTGGGGTTTTTTCCGTGTGAGGTCTGTTGTGTTGGTTGTGTTTTGTTCACTGTTCCGTTGAGGGGTTTTGGGCGCGTTTTTGGTATGAATAGGTGCCCCTTTTGGAATGAACGGGGTCGTGTCGGGGGTTTTCCGGGGTTCCTTTCGTCTGCAGGGGCGTTTTTCATAGGCGGATGCATGACCCCCCCTCCCCCCTCAGATAGTTTTTCTGGGAATGGACTGTGTTTTTACCTGGCATCGGATCGGGAGGGGCTGTTTTCAGGTTTCTTTTATCGTTTGACGTATTTGTGAACTATGGAATTGTATGGTTCTACTAACATCTAACTCATTGATACTTTCGTTAAATTAGCGAAACATTCGGTATGTAACGAAACTTCTCTACGGTTTTATGGCGATGAGGTGCGCTCGGGGCTCTAGTGTACTCCCCCGATATCCTCGTAGGGGGTGTCGACCCTCTTGTCGCGCGCTGCACACACTAGCCTGACCTAAATCTCTTCTGAATGAGCTGGTTGTATCTCGACGCGTCGATATTTCTGCTCGTGACCACAAGCACGACCTTCCTGTCCTGCAGCTCGATCTTCCCCGACAGCATGGCCGCAAGCCCCACAGACGACGCGGGCTCCACCATCACCTGCTCCTCCTGCTGGAACGCCGCCATCGCCTCCACGATCTCCCCATCATCGACCAAGAACGTGTCGTTCACTGTCCGCCTGCAGATCTCGAAGGGCAGCCGTCCGAACCCCCCCAGCAGGCCGTCGGCGATGCTCTCACCGACATCCAGCGTCTCGTGGCACACGCCCTCCCTGAGGGACCTGTAGGCCCCTGGGGCGGCCGTCGGCTCCACGCCGTAGACTTTGACATCCTCCGCGACCGTCTTCACAGCCGACGATATCCCCGAGATCAGCCCTCCCCCACCTATGGGGACGATGACTGCCTCAGCGTCGGGTAGGTCCTCCATGACCTCCAGGCCTATCGTGCCCTGCCCGACGATCACCTTGGGATCCGCGTGGCTATGAACGAAAACTGACCCGTTCTCCTCACTACCATCTCCATGTACGTTGGACCCGGCACTCCATCCGCTGAGGGTCCGCTGGTCACAGAAGATCAGCAGTCCTTCTCTTTCCGTACCTACGCGCCCTTACGGATTAGCG
>JAUWDP010000270.1 GCA_030608725.1 Candidatus Bathyarchaeota archaeon | reverse complement strand
TGATCCTCTTGCCCACCTTGACGATCTTTCCGCCGTCGATGAGGATGGTTCCCCCCCTCGATGACGCCATCGGTTATGGTTAAGATCTTTCCACCCTTGATGGCTAACAAGTGTTACACCGAAGTAACGTTTACTTATGAGAATATACGATTTGCTACGGCGAGGGTTCTACCTAGAATTGGCTATCCGTTGATGGGTGAGCCTTTCACTCGGTTTCCTCTGCTGGGGCGTATCTCCTGACGCCGTCCTCGCCCCTGGAGGACTGGATCTGGTCTTTCTCGAACAGGGACTTCAGGAGCCGGTATGTCCGTTTCTCCTTGAGCTCCATCTTCTCGGCTATCTCCTTGAGGCTCATAGGTTGCACGGCTATCTCCGCGAGGAGCATCTTCCTCAGCTTGGCTGCTGACACCATACTATCATTCAGGTATTGCACAGGATGTTAAAGAATTTGATGCATCCCTGAAGGGTGACTCATTTTTATACTATGGCTCCGGGGGCGATCTTCCACGGGTTTTTCTATACATCTTCGTATAAACTGACCTCCGAACCACGAATATTTTTGATACAATTAGATTAAGGATAAATAGGGCTAGATATTCTTCGTTAAGAACACGGAGACGGAACCCCTTGAAGAGAGAAGAGCTCAGCGTCATAGCCGTCGCGGGATCCCACGGGATCATGCACGCCTACCTGGTCCTGCTCCCCGCCCTCATCCCCCTGCTGAAGGGAGAGCTGGGGAGCGTCGAGACACTCGGATACCTCGCCACACTCGTCTTCCTCTTCTACGGCTGGGGCTCCCTCCCAGTCGGCTTCATGGCGGACCGCTTCTCCAAGAAGACCATCATCGCGGCCTCCATGGCCCTCTGCGGCCTGGCCGCCATCATAGTGAGCCTGTCCCACTCCCTGCCCCTGATCGCATTGGGGCTGATCCTCCTCGGCGTCGGGGCCAGCCTCTACCACCCCCCCGGGTACGCGTACATGTCTCTCATCTCCGAGGAGATGCGGGGGCGCTACATGGGATTCATGGGCCTCGGCGGGGACGTCGGCATGGCCATCTCCTTCATTACCACCACGGTCCTCGGCACATTCCTGGGCTGGAGGAACGCCTTCCTCGCGTGGGGCCTCGTGGGGATCACCATGGCCGCCCTCGACTTGATGTTCATCGTCGACTCGGACCTCCACGTCGAGGAGACGGGGCCCCGCCTCGGCGTCGTCGCCACCCTCAGGAGGATGTTCGAGACTGAGCATCTGCGGAACCTGGTTCTGGTCTTCGTCATCGTGGTCTTCAGTGGGGCCCTTTGGAACGGGGTCTCAGCCTTCATCCTCATCTATATCAACGAGGTGAAAGGGGTGAGCCTGATGATCGCCGGGGGGCTCTCCACACTGAAGTACACCGTCGGCGCCCTCGCCCAGATAGTGGGAGGGGAGCTCTCAGACAAGCGGGGGCGGAGGGGCATCCTCCTCTTCGGCTTCGGCGTCTTCGCCGTCTCCCTCTTCGCCCTGACCCTTGCCCCGGGCTCGGTCATCGTCATCCTCCTGCTGATGGTGGTGATGGGGTTCACATTCTTCATCACCCAGTCCCCCATGAACGCCCTCCTGGGGGACGTCAGCCACAAGGACACCGTGGGGGTAACCTACGGGGTCAACTTCGCCATCAAGTACGGCATAGGCAGCTTCGCCCCCGCCATCGCGGGATACCTCGCCGCTAGGTACAACATGGACTACGTCTTCTACTTCTTCGCCGTCATCGCCGCCGCGGCGTTCCTCGTCGCCCTGATGATAAAGGAGGAGTAGGGGCTGCACGAGTCGGGCGTAAAGTAGAAAAGCCACCCTATAATGGGATCAGGGGGTCGCTTTGAGTCACTATCTGGAGCAGCTGATGAACTCCGAGAACAACCTTATGGTCTTCAGGGAGGACGAGCTGATCTTCCAGAGCCAAGGCAGGGGCATCGCCCCCCTCATCGAGGCCATAGACACCATCGGCAGGGAGAACCTCCGCGGGGTCACCACTGCGGACCGGGTCGTGGGCAAGGCCGCGGCGCTCCTGAACCTGTACATGGGGGCCTGCGAGGTCCACGCCGGGGTCATCAGCAGCGGCGCCAAGAAGATCCTCTCGGAGCACGGCGTCCAGTACCAGTTCCTTGAGGACACCGACGTGGTCAAGGCGAAGGACGGCGTCGTATTCTGCCCCTTCGAGAAGCTCGTCTGGGACGTCTCAGACCCCGAGGAGGCCCACACCCTCATCCGGGCCAAGCTGGCGGAGCTCTAAACCTCTACGACCTCAGGCCTCTTCATCATCGACATCACTGGGATAGGGGGCACGATGATCGCCGCCGCTATCAGGAAGATCGTCGTGAATGGCAGGTAGAGGCTGAGGACCCCCGCCAGGGTGCTCCCCAGGGTCGACCCGAGGCCGAAGATGCTGGACATGTATGACATGGAGATGGTCTTGATCTCCGGCTCCACCAGGTCCGTGAGGAGCGCCCACTCCGTGACGGCCCGGGTCCCCCAGGAGAGGCCGTAGATGGCCATGGCCCCCCCCAGCATCAGCGTGCTTCTCTGGGTCGCTGTGATCAGGAACGCCACCGTCAGCGCGCTGAAAGCGGCGATGATGGGCTTCTTCCGGCCGATCCTGTCCGAGAGGCGCCCCGCCGGGTACCTCGTCAGCACGTTGGTGAACCCCCTCACAGTGAAGAGTAGGGCCACGGTCG
>JAUWDP010000353.1 GCA_030608725.1 Candidatus Bathyarchaeota archaeon | reverse complement strand
CCCAGAATCAGATCGAGAAAAATATAGAATGGCTTCGGGAGAACGGCTCGGCGCCTGTCAGGTACCTCACCTACCTCCACCTGCTGGGAGCGTCGCCCGGGTCGGGGGAGATGAGGGAGCTCTGGGAGCGCGTGGAGGAGGCCCCCAGCAGCCGCGAGATATTCTCCAAGCAGAGGGATGACGGCTCCTGGCTCTCAGGTGGGCCCTGGGCAAGCAAGCCGTCCTACGTCCCGACGTCGGGTTACACGCCGGTTAGCCCCAAGTACGTGACGACGTCCTGGATGCTCTCCATCCTGGGCGACATGGGATACGACGTCAGGGACGAGAGGGTGAGGAGGGCCTGCGAGTACAATCTCACGTACCAGTGGCCCAACGGGGTCTTGGCTGAGAAGCGGGGCCCCCCTGAGGATATGGGGAGCGACCCCGACCCCAGGAACGTTCCGTGCAGGATGTCGATCCAGCTCACAGGCCTCGCCAAGGTCGGCATGGGGAGGGACCCGAGGCTGAGGAGGTCCTTCGAGCTGCTCAAGAGGTGGGCCCGGGAGGACGGCGGATGGGTCCACGAGGGCCACAGGGACGGAACCTCAGCCCCCTACAAGATCTGGGACAGGAGCTGCCCCTGGTCCACCTACTTCGCGACGACGTCCCTGTTCTACTCCAGTGACCCCTCGGACGAGGAGGCATACAGGTCGGGCTTAGACTTCCTCATCTGGCACCTCGACCGGAAGCTGGAGCACGAGATAAGGAGGTTCTTCTGGCACGGCCACGACACCGTCAGGGAGCTACTCATGTTCTCGGAGGCGGGCGTCGAGCCCACGCAGCGCTCCGTCAAGGCGGTCCTCGACTGGCTAGACGGGATGTACCTGCCTGAGGAGGCCCACTTCAGATACGTGGGCAAGCCGGTGTCCAAGATGCGCGTGAGGGAGGACGGTGCCTCCTCCGTGGTGATGAAATACAGGTTATTCCACCTCATCGAGGACGATTGGCTGACTTATTACATGACCCGAATAGCGTCGAACTTCCAGACATGACAAGGCACATCAAAGCGCGCGAACCTGAAGCAGACCTGTAATGTCTCTCAACCGTCTCAGAGATCGTCATCCAATCATCTCCGGCACAGACTGCGCGGATAGATCAGAAAACATGAACGCAGGAACCGCTATGAAAAATAATAACCGGCTATGTTTTTTCACACTTATGAAAAGGGTGAGCGAACGCGGATTAGGTGGAAGTTAAGAAAAGAGTATGGGGGAGAAGAAAGGGGGAATTATCTAATTCTCAGGAACGTACCTCGTATATGTATCTGGCAGTTCCTCCGTTATACCTCGTCCTAACCTTACTCTTCTCATCTCAACTGCGAGGTACTCGAACTCAGTATATAGCTCGGGTTGATGGTAACGTACACGTAGCTCATTGATTATAAACTCCCACTTCATCCACAGCCAGATTATCCATGTCCCCAGCAGGTCGAAGACTTTCTCTGGGTCTATCATCTCATCCCTGAGAAGGAGACCTATGCCGTTCATCCTGAACCAGATCGAGGTTCTCTTTACGAAGGAGTCGGTGTTGTTATCCGAGCCCAGCTTCCTCTCGAAGTCGTCATAGTCCTCCCACTCCATGTTCAGTAGGTCGAGTAACGACCGCATGTTGTTCTCAGATAGGAGATCTTGGTAGAGCTGCATGAACAGCTGGGTTTGCCTTGTCTCCAGCTGCTGTCTCTGAGTTCTCTGGCTGTTTCTCACCGTTAGAACGTAGTAACTGAATCCTGCGATTACTCCGAAGATAGCCACAAGGTCTCTGATAACTGATAACTCAATCATTGTTGCACCGTGTAGCATTATGATATTCTGTGAATAAACCTATGGAGTGACAGACATACCTCGCGTATGTTAAAT
>JAUWDP010000017.1 GCA_030608725.1 Candidatus Bathyarchaeota archaeon | reverse complement strand
AATGGCCGCGATTATAGTGATCCTCGGGATCTGGCCTGCCCCGCTCATAAGCTTCGCATCGTCGGCCTCGCAGTCCCTCGTCGAAGGGCTCTCGACATACATCGGGGCGGTGCTTGGTTAATGATCTGCGTAAACTCTATTAACCTGATCTTAAAGAAGGTAGGAGATATGATGGGAGGTCTAATGTGATGGACACCGTCGCCTTGTTGACCCCCCTCGAGTTATTCTTAAAGTACCCGGGTCCATGGCTCGCATGGATCCTCCCGATGCTAGGCGCCCTATCAATGCCCCTGATAGAGAGGGCGTTCGGTGACAGGATCAGGGACTATGCAGCCGTCGTCTGGGGGCTCACAGCGGTCTTATCCGCCGCGTCGATGGTTCCCTGGCTTTTCTCGGGCCATTATCCCGGGGACATACAGATAGCGACGTGGATCACCTTCCCGAATGGCTACAACCTACAGGTCGGCGTCCTCGTCGACCCGTTGAGCATAATCATCTGCAACGTAGTTGCCTTCATCTCGTTCCTCATCATAGTCTACTCCACCTCGTACATGCACGGTGACAAACATTTAACGAGGTTCTGGTTCTTCTTCCTGTACTTCCTTGGGAGCATGCTTCTCCTCGTTCTATCAGACAACCTTATCCAGACAATGGTTGGTTGGGAGGGAGTCGGCATCTGTAGCTACGGTCTCATCGGTTATTACTACCGGGACGCGAAGGATCGATGGCTGGGGGGACCGCCTCCTCAGAAGATGTTCCCGCCGTCTCACTGCGGGATGAAGGCATTCGTGGTCACAGGCATCGGCGACGTTTTCATCCTAGGGGCGATCTTCATCATCTTCAACTTCGCTGGGACATTGAACTATCTGGAGCTCATCGAGACGGCTGGTGTATGGCTTCCTAAGATAGCGGCCACACCGGGGTTATTAGCCCTAACCGCGATCCTTTTCCTAGGTGGCCCAATAGGCAAGTCTGCCCAGTTTCCCCTCCACGAGTGGCTGCCCGAGGCGATGGCGGGGCCCACATCTGTTTCAGCCCTCATCCACGCGGCGACGATGGTGAAGGCGGGAGTCTACCTCGTTGCGAGATTTTCCCCCATCTTCTATCTTGGTACCTGGGTTATGCACATCCCTGAGGCCCAGGTCTACTTCATTACCATAGCGTGCGTCGGCGCGTTCACGTGCTTCATGGCCGCATCCCAAGCTCTCGTCTCTGTGGAGCTCAAGAAAATCTTGGCCTACTCCACAGTCAGCCAGATCGGCTACATGATGTTGGGACTTGGGGTCTCTGGTTTGAGCGAGGGCGCCTACGTAGCCGGCCTCACCGCGGGCGTATTCCATCTGGCCAGTCACGCCCTCTTCAAAGCGGCTCTATTCCTAAGCGCTGGCTCCGTCATCCACGCCATCCACACCATCTACACATTCAACATGGGTGGCTTGAAGAAGTACATGCCCACAACGTTCATCCTCATGGTCATAGCGACGGCCAGCCTATCCGGAATTCCGCCTCTGAGCGGTTTCTGGAGCAAAGACTCGGTATTCCTAGCATGTCTGGTCGCTGACACACCCCTTTCATTGACCTTGCTGGCCGTGGGGGCCATCAGCGCTGCGATGACCTTTTTCTACAGTATAAGGTACATCAACCTCACATTCCTCGCTCAGGAGAGTCCCCACATCGAGGAGATGGTGCACCACGGTCACGATCCCCACGAGGCTCCTAAAACCATGTGGGTGCCCATCGCGATCTTGGTCTCACTCGTCTGCGTGGTCGGATTCCTTGGCCTGATAGGCTTCTTCGTGCCTTACTTCTCCCCAGAGATATTCATCGAGAAGCAAATGCACGCGATGCTTCACCACATGGATATACCCCTGCACACCCACCATCTCGAGTTCTCTACGACACTGACGGCCTGGGGTACTTCCGCTGCCATGCTCCTGATCGGTGGGGTCCTGGGTTGGATCTTCTACATTTCAAGGAAAGTGGACTCCGGGAAGTTCGTGTCTGGTAACCCTATACTCAGGCCCATCAACACCTTCCTCGTCAACAGGTGGTACATGAACTCCACGTACTACGCTATCTTCGTCTATGGGCTGATCGACTTCGCGAGGGCGATGTTCGCCACTTTGGAGAGCTTGATCTTTGACAAGATCTCTGGATTTATCAGCGGGGCTGCTGTCACCTTCGGGAAGGCAATCTCCGTCTTCCAGACCAAGGTCTACGACCCCCTCCTTAACACGGGCTTAACGTATGTGTTTGTGGAGGGCAGCAGGGTCTTGTTAAAGGACCTGGAGACCGAGGTCTTCGATGAGAGGTTGAACATCGGGGTCCCGGCGGCCATGACCGAGTTCCACAACCGGGTCAAGAAGCTCCAGACAGGCGTTCTGTCCTATAACATAATCTACATGGTCATAATATTCCTAGCTCTAATCATAGGCTTCGCGTATATGCAGTATGGAGGCATGTGAATTGGCCATACCGTACTCTCTGGCTCTGGTGCTTTTAGTACCACTGATATCCACTCCCATCGTTTACTTCCTAGGTAAGCAGAAGGGTAAGAATGTGGGATACTTCGCCACTCTTCCATTATTGGTGTCCCTGCTACTAGCGGTCAGCGTAGCCTTTGAGATAAAAGGTAGTGGATCCTATGGCGAGAGCTATACGTGGGCCCCGGCGGCTGGGCTGACCTTCGGTCTACTCGCCGACGGCTTGAGCATTTGGATGCTACTCACGATAAACATTCTCTCCCTCTTGATCTGCGTCTACTCGGTGCGGTACATGGAGCACGTGTTCCACGAGGAGGAGCACCATACTGGCGTCCCGACCCCCAACTCGGCCTACGCTTCCTTCTACTCCTTCTACCTGCTCTATGCCGTCGGCATGCTCGGTACCGTCTTAACGACAAACATGATTCAGTTCTATATGTTCTACGAGCTCATGCTTGTGCCGAGTTGGATCCTCATCAATAACTACGGCTATGGCGAGAGGGAGCGTATTGGCATGATGTACTTCATGTGGACCCACGTCGGCGCCGTGATAATGTTGGCCGGTCTCCTCAGTAGCTACTGGATCACCGGGAGCTTCGAGATCTCGGCCCTCAGCGGTGTGGTCGGCAGTCCCCTCGCAGGCTGGATAGCCATCGCAATCCTAATCGGATTCTTCACGAAGATGGCGGTGTTTGGCCTCCACATCTGGCTTCCCTACGCCCACGCCGAGGCCCCGACTCCGATAAGTGCTCTCCTGAGTCCGGCGATGATAGGGATTGGCGCCTACGCGGCCGTAAGGTTCGTTGTCATCCCGATGCCTGAGGTTTTCAGCCACTTTAAACTGGTGTTTTCGCTATGGGCCCTCCTCACAATGGTTTATGGAGGCCTCATGGCCCTAGCTCAGGACGATTTAAAGAGGCTCCTTGCATATTCGAGCGTAAGCCAGATGGGTTACATCTTCCTCGGACTCAGCAGTGCTACACCCATTGGCCTCTCCGGGGCCATCTTCCACTATGTCAGCCATGGCCTTGCGAAGGGCGTCCTCTTCTCTGTCGCCGGTATTCTCATCGTCCAAGCCGGGACTCGGAGCATCAAAGAGCTTGGTGGATTGATCACCCAGATGCCCCTCACCGGTGCCCTCTGTATCCTTGGCTTCTTCGGCATCTCTGGGATCCCCCCAACGATCGGCTTCATGTCAAAATGGATGATCTTCTTGGGCCTCTTCACAGGAGCGCTCGAGCATTCCATGGAGATGGTGGCCATCGCAATCATCTCCATCATCATGACCGTGATCACCTTGGGCTACTCCCTCTGGACCATATGGCGCATCTTCTTCGGCCCCCTCCCCGAGCACCTGAAGGAGGTTAAGGAGGCTCCGCTCATCATGATGGTACCCCCTCTGGTCCTCGCCGCTGCATCCCTGATCCTCGGAATCTATCCTGGCCTAGTCACAGATTTTATCGCTCGTGCTTTGGGGGGGGCTAGTTGATGTATAGATCGTTATGGGGAGCGATACTTGCGCCTATACTTTTCATGCCGATCGTTTATGTTATAGGCCGTAGAATCGGTAAAAACGTTAGTTGGGTGGCCTTCATCCCCCTCGCCTACAGCGTGGCCACATTCATAAGCTTCATGCCCACAGTCTCTCTGGCGCCCCTTGGCGAGTACTTCTTCTGGCTGCCAGAGATCAGGTTTGGACTGCTTCTGGACGGCTTGAGCTTGCCCATCGTCCTTACAGTAGCCATCCTTTCGGCGGTGATCGTCATATACTCCACCCCTTATGTGGAGCACAAGGTTCACGAGGAGTACCACGAGGATAATAAGAAGGCCTATGCGACCTACTACGCCCTCTTCTTGGCCTACGCCACCAGCATGATGGGGGTCGTCCTAGCAACCAATCTGTTCGAGTTCTACTTTTTCTTCGAGCTGATGATAATCCCCTCCTGGTGGTTGATCAATATATACGGATATGGTGAGAAGGAGAAGATAGCTCTGATCTACCTTCTCTGGTCCATAGTCGGGGCGGTGCTATTCGTCACAGGCGCCCTCACCGCATATGCCACGTTACACAGCTTCGAGATCTCAGATCTGGGAAGGCTCAACGGCCATCCCCTGTCAACATTCATATTGGTAACAATGCTCTTAGGTTTCTTCATCAAGATGGCGGCATTTGGCTTACACATATGGCTGCCCTATGCCCACACAGAGGCGCCCACACCCATTAGTGCCCTCCTAAGCCCGGCCATGATCGGATTGGCTGCATACTCCACGGTCAGGCTCCTGGTCCCGATCCACGGCGCCTTCCAGAGCATTCACTGGGTAGTATTGATCTGGGGCCTGGTGACCATGGTTTACGGCGGTCTCATGGTTTTAGCTCAGAACGACATAAAGCGGCTTCTCGCCTACTCGAGCATGAGCCAGATGGGCTACCTCATCATCGGCTTAGCGAGTAACACGACCCTTGGGATATCGGGGGCCATGCTACACTATATCAGCCACGGATTGGGCAAGGCCGCTCTATTCTTATCGGCGGGGGCAATAATGCATCAGAGTGGCATACGCGACATCAGGTCTCTGGGAGGTCTCGCCGGGAAGATGCCCATCTCGGCCGTAGCCTTTACGATAGGGTGTATGAACATAGCCGGCATACCACCGACGATAGGATTTATGTCCAAGATGTTGGTGTTCATGGGTGCCATTGATCGGGGGTTGGCAACCTCCCCCCTCGATCTGGCTGTTACCCTAGGGGCCCTAATCGCGACCGTGCTTACCATAGGTTATACAACTTGGACCATAAGACGCATCTTCTTTGGTCCGACACCGGAACATCTAGAGAATGTAAAGGAGGCCCCACTTACGATGACAGTCCCCTTAATCATCTTCAGCGTCTTATCGGTGGTTGCTGGCATCTATCCGAGGGTCATCCTGGACCCCCTAATTCAGATTATCCAAGCACTAGTCCATGGGTGATGAGGGAGTGGTGGAGAGACATGATTAATGGTTTGCTGCTCCTGGTGGTTTTCATACCCATAATATCTGCGCCCATTATCTATGTGCTGAGGAAAAGATTCGGTAAAAGCCTTGATTGGGGGCCATTCATCATCCTGCTCCTCATCACGTTGATAACCGCTCCCCTTGTGCTGACGGCGCATGAACACAACATCCTTGAGGAATATCCATGGATGGCGACGCCGGTGAAACTTACGTTTGGGCTGCTCGGCGATGGGATGAGCATTCCAGTTCTCTTCACAATGGTCTTCGTCTTCGCATTCTCCGTGCTACACTCCGTTCCATACATGAGACGTCGGATGCAAATGGGGGACATCGAGGAGAGTGACGGGAAATACGCCGTCTACTATACCTTCTTTCTACTGTATGCGGGGAGCGTTCTGGGCGCCATCCTCTCAACCAACCTCATCGAGTTCTACCTCTTCTTCGAGTGTGCGGTGATGTTCTCATGGTTCCTTATCTTCATCTACGGTTATGGCAAGAGGGAGAGAATATCTCTGATGTACTTTATCTGGACCAGTGTGGGAGCCCTCTTCCTACTCACGGGTATACTATTCGCTTACCTGTACATCGGAAGCTTCGAAATCGCTGATCTATGGAGGATATCAGAAAGCCCCATAGGATCTTGGATCGGCTTATCCATCACCCTAGGCATCCTAGTTAAGATAGGTGCCCTCGGGCTCCACGGCTGGATGCCATACACCTATGGGGAGGCCCCTGCCCCCGTCAGTGCTGTTCTGGGCGCCACATCCGTTCTGCTAGGGACATACTCCCTGGCCAGGCTGCTCGTCCCCTTCCGTGAGGTCATGTTCGGTATTAGTGGCTGGCTTGAACTCTGGGCGCTGCTGACGATCCTCTACGCCGGGGTCATGGCCTTGGTGCAGACTGATACCAAACGTTTAGTAGCTTACTTGAGCATGAGCCAGATGAACTACTGTTTCCTTGGCGTTTTCACCTACATGAAACACGGTGTCCTTGGGGCGGTTTCATACAGCATCAGCCACGGACTCGCCATAGCCCTTCTCTTCTTGGTGGCTGGAGCCATCCTGTATAGGACAGGCACCCGAGACATGAATAAACTAGGAGGACTAGCAGCGAAGTTGCCCTCCTCCATTATCGCAACCATAGTGGGCTTCCTAACCATCGGGGGCGTCCCACCCTCGGTCGGCTTCAAATCAAAATTCATACTCCTCACCGGCGCCTTTGAGAGAGCCTTCATGAGCTCCCCTCTCGAGTTGATGATTGCCATACTCGCGGCGACAGTAGCCACTGTTATCACGCTCGCTTACGAATTCAGGACGGTGTGGAGGGTCTTCTACGGCAAGTTACCGAGACAATTACAAGACATAAGGGAAGTGCCCCTTTCGATGATCGTAGCCTTACTTGCACTGAGCTCCCTATCAATATTATTAGGCATATGGCCCATGCTCATAACGAAACCCCTGGATGTGTTCTTTGAACATTTACCGTGGTGATAACTGATTAATGCGGTCGATCGATTGACACACACATGAATTGACCGCACACACGCACGCTTCGTGTGTGTCATACAATCACATAATAATTCCATGTAAAATGAATGAGAATGGCAGAGGTTATAAAATAACAACAGCGGATTCCTCTTTTCACTGGCCTCCATTATTCCGCGAGTATTGAGATAACCCGTCAAGATGTGAATCATCGTCGCTCCCATTCGCTCGACGATCTGTCCCGGTCGATTGATTGCGGGGATGTACTTGAAATTCTTGATGAACCCGAACCAAAGGCCAGACGCCACGCCAATCAGAGTGAAGGGCTCGTTTGAAACGTCGACGAATAATGTATAGAGGATTCCGAAAAACTTTGTTTTCTGTTAGGGATGAATCCCTGATGCTCCAATCCCCTTGACCCAGCCCCAGCCACAACGTGTGATAGCCTGCCGCCCTCCCTGGCGGTCCTCCCCTGACCCTCCCCGCTGGACCCTCACAGCCCCTCCAACCCTCCCTAACCCCTCATTCCCCAGGAGATCGATAGCCCACGCTATGAGCCCACCCCCAGGCCCCTCAACTGGAGTAGGTTGAAGCAGAAGCAAGCGAAAACCATCCTCACGTGGACTCGCCTCACCGTGGTCACCAGCACGTGGCCCCCGTCGAACACCCTCTTCAGCACAGCGAACACCCGCTCCACTGGCGCCCTCCTACGATTGATCCTCCAATTCCTGAACCGGTCCCAGATACTTATGGGGTGACCCCTCGCCCCACGCCTCATGGTGGCATCCCAGCACCGAGGCTCCACCTCATGGTACCCCTTGTCACTGTACACCACTTCCCCGGGCCTGGAGAGGTCCACCCGGATGTCGTGGACGCTGGCCGTGGTGGTCTTCAGCTCCCGTATCAGGCACTGCTCCGTGTCCGCCTTGGCGTGGAGCTTGTAGCCGAACGTGGATCCCTTCCTCCTCTTCGCCCACGAGCCATCCCTGCTCCGGCGGGTCCTCGCCTCCCCTCCACGAGGCTTCCCATGCTTGCCGGGGTCGGCGGTGATGAAGTTGGCGTCCTGGGCGACACCCTTCCGGACCCTGAGGTCCCTCTCGTCCAGCTGGCGCTGCAGCTCATCCCAGATGAGCCTGTCCTTCCCCATCTCGGCTAGGCGCTCCCTGAACAGCCAGACCATGGTGCTGTCCGGTGCGCGCTGTTTTGTCCCTAAATCCGATGATGCTCGAGTAGGTTCAAGCCCTCTTTCGGCTTTTACACAAGTTTTTTTAATGCAGATAGCGTGAGCTTTTAGGAAATGAGTGTCGCTGTTATAGGCCCCCCTTCATTCATAACATGTTTCGAGCTCATCGGAGCCGTGGGCTTTGACATCGGGACCGGGGAGGCCGTGGCGGAGACAGTGAGCGCCCTCGTGGAGGAGGGTAGGTTCCAGCTCATCATTGTCCCCGAGCGTTTCGTCGAGGAGACTCGCCCCGTTCGGGAGCGTGTTATGAACAGGGGAGACATCACACCCGTCTTCGCACTGATCCCGGATTTCACGATGGAAACGGGGATGAGGATGGAAGAGCTGCAGGCGATAGTCTCCCTGGCGATTGGAACCAGACTAGAGTTGTGATGAGATGGGTATTGAAAGGGTATTATCAATGGGGGAGCGCCTCCAGAGACTCCTAGATAACGCGGAGAAGGAGGCAGAGGAAATCGTCGCCGAGGCCGAGAGGAGGGCCCACGAGATGGTCTCCCAGGCCAAGGCAGAGGCGGAACGCAGGCGGAACCTGGCTCAGCGGGGCAGCGGCATCGACGAACTCCTACATGAAGCGGAGGATAAAGCCAAAGTCGAAGCTGAAAAGAGCTTGGAGGACTACAGGGAGAAGGCCGAGGCGCTGAAGGAGTTCCCAGAGGAAAAGGTGCAAGGGGCCGTGGCCTTCGTGCTGAAGGAGGTGCTGCCCGCGTGAGCACCAACTCCATGGAGATGGAGGCCCAGCTCATCGAGAAGATCGTTGACAAGCGGAACGCCATCAAGGCCAAGGCAGAGGAGAAAGCGGGGAAGATCATCGAGTCCGCCGAGGAAGAGGTCGAGAAGATCAAGGCCGAATCCGAGAAGCAGATCATCTCCCTCGTGGGCTCCGAGCTGAGGGCGGTCAACGACCGGATCGTGGGCAGCGCCGGGCTGGAGGGCAGGAAGATGTTGATGATGGCAAGGCAAAAGATCCTCTCCGAAGTCTTCGAGGAGGCAGAGAGGAGACTCGGGGAATTGGCGAAGGGCATGGGACCAGACTACACCACAACCCTCGTGAAGATGATCTCAGAGTCCGCATCCGCCATGGGCGGCGAAGAGTTCATAGTCACCGCCAACGATAGGGACCTGGCTTACCTTAAAAAGAACCTCAAGACGATCAACAGGGATCTGAAGCAGACCCTCGGGGGCGGCGCGATCAAGATAGAGGACGACCCCATCGACATAACCGGAGGAGTTGTCGTCAGGAATAACGACGCAACCAAGACCTATTACAACACACTCAAAGGCAAGCTTGATACTGTCAGGGCGAGGATCGAGGCCGAGGTGGCCCAGATCCTGGGAGTGATATAGATGTCCATAGTAGGAACCATCGAGAGGATCAACGGATCCTTGGTCTTGGCGAAGTTTGACGAGGAGCCCAAGATCGGCGATCTCATCGAGGTTGGGAACCTCAAGCTCATGGGGGAGATCGTCCGCCTCAGCGGAGAGACCGCCTACGTCCAGTGCTACGAGGTCACCAGCGGCCTCCGGCCTGGAGAACCCGTCGTAGACACGGGGCACCCTCTCATCGCCGAGCTGGGTCCAGGCATCATGGGTACCATCGTGGACGGCGTACAGCGGTCCGAGACGGAGCTCTGGGAACTAACGGGACCCTTCGTGTCCAGGGGCACCAACATCGATCCCATCAACAGAGAGAAGGTTTGGCCCTTCGAGGCAAAGGTTAAGGCCGGGGACAAGATCGTCGGCGGCGACATCATCGGAACAGTGCAGGAGACACTGTCCTTTGAGCACAGGGTGATGGTACCTCCCGACCAGTCAGGAACGATAAAATCGATAAAGTCCGGGGACTTCACCGTCGAGGAAGTCGTGGGAGAGCTTGAGACCGCTGACGGTGTAGTGCCCCTGAAGATGATGCAGACCTGGCCCGTCAGGATGAGGCGCCCCACAAAGGAGAGGCTACCTCTGGTACAGCCCCTGATGACGGGCCAGAGGGTCATCGATACATTCTTCCCGTGTGCGAAGGGAGGCGCCGCAGCCATCCCCGGGGGCTTTGGCACGGGCAAGACCGTAACGCTCCAGCAGATCGCCAAGTGGTCCGACGCGGATGTCATCATACTAATCGGATGTGGCGAGCGGGGGAACGAGATGGCAGACGTCGTCGCCCACTTCCCCGAGCTTGAGGACCCGAGGAGCGGTCGCCGCCTCATCGAGCGGACCATCATAATCGCTAACGTGAGCAATATGCCGGTCTCTGCGAGGGAGGCCAGCATCTACATGGGAGTCACCCTCGGAGAGTACTATAGGGACATGGGCTACGACGTCGCAATCATGGCCGACTCCACGTCCCGATGGGCAGAGGCCCTCAGGGACATCTCGGGTCGCCTGGAGGAGATCCCGGCTGAGGCAGGCTTCCCAGCCTACCTTTCCGACCGCATCGCACAGATCTACGAGAGAGCGGGACGCATCGTTACTCTGGGGGAAGGCAGGAGAATTGGGAGCGTGACCCTGCTGGGCGCTGTCTCGCCGCCAGGCGGAGACTTCAGCGAACCGGTCACCACGCACACTCTCCGGTACATCGGGACCTTCTGGGCACTGGACACCGAACTCGCTTATAGGCGCCACTTCCCGGCCATCAACTGGCTGAGGAGCTTCACCCGGTACATGGGCGTCGCTTCCCGCTGGTGGTCCGAGTTCGACCCAGGCTGGGAGGAC
>JAUWDP010000337.1 GCA_030608725.1 Candidatus Bathyarchaeota archaeon | reverse complement strand
AGTAGATAGGCTCACTTCCGATGTTCATAAGCGAGACAGTTACGTTGTTCTCCTCACCGGCGACAAGCCGGGGATCCTCGATGGCAACATCCACCTTCACGTCAGTTTTAGCGACCTCGTCCACGCTGAACCCAAGGGTGTAACTGTCCGTGTAGCTCTCACCGTCTTCGTCTTCATAGGTGACGGTCTCAGTCAACGTATATACGCCGAGGGGAGCGTTGCTGGAGACTTGGAGCACCGGTGTGTGGAGGGCACGCTCTCCTATTCCCAGGGAGGAGTGATTGTACCTTGCTTCATCGATCACGGCTATGTAAGGAGAGGACGAGGCAATGGATGCCTCAAGGAAGTAGAACGGTCCTTCCCCTTGATTCTCCAGAGATATGCTTACTGGGTTCTCTGCTCCAGCCATGAGGCTTGTGTCAATAACATCCACCTCTAGCCTCTGATGCGTCCTTATAGCCTCGGTCACGACGATCCCGATCTGGATGACGTGTGTCTCTAGCATGGTGGGCGTCGCGACGTACTTGTAATAGCTCAGCTGGAAGGTCAGGGAGTGCGCGCCCAGGGGCGTATCCTCGTCGACATAAAGCCTCGGGGAGAACGAGACGCTGGAGTCTCCCATGATCAGGCCATAGGCTACATGTGAGTTGGATAAGACGGAGATGCCCGACGTCGAGGACGATAGAGTACCCCTGATGTCGGCCACCTCAATGTCACCGGTGTTCCTTAAGGTGATCTTGATGGTGTTCTCCTGCCCAGCCGTGATGTAGATATCATCGGTGGACACCTTAACTAGAGGCCTATCTATCCCTTGGATAGTTGGGGTCTGCAACACTAAGGTGCATGCCACCAATAGGATCAGTATCACGATTCGATTTCTATTCGTTCCTTTTACCATACTCTTTTCTCTCCGATTATCTCGCCATCATGAAGTGTGACCAGGCGATCGGTCGACTGGGCGACCACCGGGTCGTGGGTTATGAGGACGAAGGTCTTTCCCTCCTCAGTGTTTAGGGTCCGCATGAGCTGCATGATGTCATCCCCCGTACCGGAGTCCAGGTTCCCCGTCACCTCGTCACAGAGGAGGACCGCCGGATCGTTGACCAACGCACGGGCGATGGCGACCCTCTGCTGCTCGCCTCCGCTGAGCTCCGTGGGTCTGTGATGCATCCTCTCACCGAGGCCCACCATCTCCAAGAGCTTGGCAGCCCGCTCCCTCCGCTCGCTGCGGGGGACACCCGCGATGGCCATGGGGAGCGCCACGTTCCCGAGGGCCTTCATGCGGGAGATGAGGTTGAAGAACTGGAAGACGAAACCGATCTCCTTGCTCCTGAGGTCGGCAAGCTGGTTATCACTAAGCGTCGAGATGTCCACGCCTCTGATGAGAACCGTTCCTGAGGTTGGCTTGTCGAGGGCGCCTATCATGTTGAGGAGCGTTGACTTCCCGCTCCCGGAGGGACCCATGATGGCCATGAAGTCCCCCTCCTCGACCTTCATGTTGATCCCCTTGAGGACCTTGAGGGACGTCTCGCCCTGGGGATACTCCTTCACGAGGTCGACTGTCTCTATGATCGAGCTCACGGATCCTCCTCCACTATATCCTGATAGACCTTTTCAACCTGGGACAGGTTTCTCCTTATCAAAACCAGGAGGTTATCCAGGACCTCTTTCTTCTTCTCAGTGGGGACTCCCTTCAGTAGCTTCGGGAGGTCTCCGTAGATGTCGATGGGGTTGCTGGCCATGAATCCGATCATCTCGATGAGCCTCCTCTTCACGGAGAGGGGCATCCACTTCATCAGGGTCTTGAAGTACTTGTCGGTGACCTTGTACTCGGTCTCCATCCGCCCACCTAGGCTCTCTAGGAGGGTCGTCCCCTTCTCGGTGAGGCTGTAGAACTCGGTCTGGTCTCTCAGCTCGGTCTCGACGAAGCCCCGGGATTCGAGGCTCTTCAGGGCGGGGTAGAAGGTGCCCGTCTTGAGGTCCCAGAGGCCGTCGAACTCATCTCGGAGGACCTTGAGCAT
>JAUWDP010000114.1 GCA_030608725.1 Candidatus Bathyarchaeota archaeon | reverse complement strand
CTGCTTTTTGAAGAGGGGTTTCTGGAAGTGCTTGACGTGGACGACGTCGTAAACGAAGTCGTCTGTCTAGGGCCTGTATGCTCCTATGACTGCGCCGTGGAGGAGGTCTCCGTAGCCTGCGTCGTCGATGAGGATGGTCATGGGGTGTCTCTGCTGCGTCATGCTTCTTTAAGCTTGTTGACGATCTCCTGGGCCTTGGGGAAGCGGATGTCTCCGGATTCGACGATGAGCTTCACGGCCTTGGCGATCATGTCGCCCTCGGCTCCGGCCATGACGACGAGGTTGCGGGCGTGGAGGCGCATGTGGCCGTGCTGGATGCCCTCCTGGACGAGGGCCCTGAGGGCTCCCAGGTTCTGGGCGAGGCCGACTGCCACGAATATCTCTGCGAGTTTCAGGGCTTTGGTGACGCCCATTATCTTGAGGGCGAGGCGGGCGGTGGGGTGGGTGCGTGTGGCTCCTCCGACTATGCCGACAGCCATGGGCATCTCTAGGACGCCGACGAGGTCACCGTCGTCGTTCTTGCTCCACTTGCTGAGGGATCTGTATCGGCCTGTCTGGGCTGCGTAGGCGTGGGCTCCTGCTTCGATGGCTCTGTGGTCCTGGGCGACTGCGAGGGCGGCGGCGATGACGCCGTTCATGATTCCCTTGTTGTGGGTGGAGGCCCTGTAAGGGTCGGCGTCTGCGAATGCCCAGGCTGCGACTATGTCGTCGACGACGTGTTCTCCGCCGATGTTCTCTTTCTTGACGGTTGTCTCGGCGTTGGTGAGGCGTCTGTCGGCTAGATTGGTGATGATGCGGAGGAGGACGCGTCCGCCGGTGATCTCGTTGACTAGGGGAGCGAGGGTCTCGCACATTGTGTTGACTGCGTTGGCGCCCATGGCGTCCCTGCAGTCGACGAGGAGGTGGAGTATGAGCATCTTGCCCGCTGCTGTCTCGAGGACGCGGTGCTCGATGTCCCTTGCTCCTCCGCCGAACTTTACGAGGATGGGGTCCTGCTCGTTGGCGAGCTGGAGGAGCTTGTCCTTGGAGTCCTGGATGGCCTTGATGGCCTTGTCCATGTCGGGGACCTCCAGGACCTGGATCTGGCCGATCATGACGGGGTCTGTGCTGCTGGTCTTGATGCCGTCTCCGTCCCTCATGATGCGGGCCATGTTGCTGGCTGCCGCTACTACGGAGGGCTCCTCGATGGCCATGGGGACGAGGACGTCCTCGCCGTTGAGGCGGAAGTTGACGGCGATGCCGAAGGGGTAGGCTATGGTGCCGACGACGTTCTCGATCATCCTGTTGGCGACTTCGGGGTCTAGGCCGCCTCCTGACTTTAGGGTTGTGATCTCCTCGGGTGTGAGGTCGGCTTTCTCGGTGAGGATCTTAACCCGTTCCTCGGTGGGTAGCTTGTAGTATCCTGATATTCGGCTGGATTTTTTATCTGTGGACAATTAGTTCTCCTCTGGTCGTGTGTTTTCGAGGGAGTCGATTTTATATAACCCTTCTGGTTTCTGAGGGGTTGGATCTGTCTGGTCTGCACATTGTTTATGTGTTGGTTGTTGGTCTGTTTGGGAGGCTGGGGGTGGCTCAGTTGGAGAAGTTGATCTCGGTTGTGACGGTTGGGGGTACTTTTGACGTTCTCCATAAGGGTCATTGGTTCCTGTTGGAGGAGGCGTTTAATGTTGCTGAGCGGGTTCTCATCGGGTTGACGACTGATAGGTTTGTGGCTCGGATGGGGAAGTCGCATCCTGTGGATGTGTATGGGGGGCGGCGGGTTGAGCTGGAGGGGTGGCTGGGGTCCCGGGGGTTCTTGGAGCGGTCGGAGATCGTGCCCATTGATGATAGGTATGGGCCGACTATTGGGAATCGTCCTCGGAGTAATGTGATCGAGGGGATTCTGGTTTCTGAGGAGACTGAGCCTGGGGCTGAGGCGATTAATCGGATTCGTGTGGCTGAGGGGAAGCGGCCGTTGTTGATTGTGGTTGTGACGATGGTGATGGCTGATGACGGTGTCCCGATTAGTAGTACGCGGATCCGGCGACAGGAGGTCGACCGGCATGGTCGGCTGGTGGGGTAGCCGTATGCGGCTGGCTTAGGATAAGCGCTTGGCGTGACGGTGGGTGGGGATAAGGGTCCCGGGGGGCTGTTATTGGTATGAATGGGTGCCCCTTTTGGTATGATGGGGGTCCGGTCTGAGCGTTTTTCTAGTTGCAGGCGTTGATCGGGGCATTTTTCGAGGTTGGACGGGTGAACCCTCCCCCCCCTAGGGTGGGATGGGCTTCCCGGTGGTGACTGCCTGCCAGGCTTTTGCTGTGCGTTGGGTGGGGAGCCATGCGTGGGGGGCTTCTTTGGCTTTCTCTTGGTTGTAGGGGGTGATCTCGTGGGTTTTGGTGTCTCCGAGGTAGCCGTCTTGGAGGTTGAGGGGGCGTAGGGGGGCTCCGGGTTTCTTTGGGAGGCGGAGGGGGATGACCTCGTCGAGGTAGAGCTCTGAGAGTTCGAGGGATCGTGCGACTGCGTGGCCTGCTCCGGGTTCGGGGGTGAGGGCCCAGAGGGCGTCTGCCCTGCGGTTCATGGAGTGGATGCCCTTGACGATGTCTGTGCGGAAGGGGCTGTCCTCTAGGCCGATGTATAGGAGGGCGGGGATCTGGCGTGTGGCTCTGGGGGCGAGGGCGGTGTAGTAGACGCCGCCCTTGTTGAGGGTGAAGGTGATGGTGAGTTCGGGTCTCCAGCAGGCGAACTCGTAGCCGTACTGGCCGCCGGCGCTGATCCCCCAGAGGGCGAGGGGGGCGTCGGCGAGCTCGGGGTGGTCGGACTGGTGGGCGAGTTTTGTGAGGGCGTCGAGGAGGGCCTGTCCGCTGCCCCTTCTGACGTCGCAGTACTCTTCGATGAACATCTGGTCGTGGGGGTGGTCGGTGAGGTGGAGGCCGAGGAGGGCGAGGCCGTGGCGGGTTGCGATGTCCTGCCAGATGGATGGGCGGGCGTCGATGTTGCGGCGTTTGGCGATCTCCGGCCAGGTGTCCTGG
Organism: Candidatus Bathyarchaeota archaeon; assembly: GCA_030608725.1. The sequence goes on along the minus strand of JAUWDP010000114.1, from coordinate 1,829 downwards.
GTGATCCATGGGCGGGAGTCGAGGTTGGAGCCGGAGGCGGCGATGAGGACCCCCCTCAGGGTGCCCGGGTCGTCGGGGAACCAGAGGCGGAAGTGGGCTTGGTCGTAGTTGTCTCCTGGGGGGATGGTGGTGTCGTAGGTCCTCCCGTTCTCTCCTTTGGATTCTGACATGGGTGGAGGTCTGTGGGTTGTTTTTAAAAGGTGATTGGTGGGGTGCAAGTTTCGCCCTCCTCCGATGTTCATTTAACTGGGTTCTCTTTATCTACACAGGTTTCGTGGAAAATCTAACATGGGTAGACTCACTAAGGGTAGCAAGCGGACCAGGATTCAAGACTACATGAAGAAGATGAGAAACACGTTCCGGGCAGCCCTCAAGGACGACGATCTCCAGGAGGCTTTCGATGAATTGTGGTCTACATGGTCCTCAGAGATGGCAGCCATGATCTATGCTGACATCATACAGGTCATGGACCTCATCTTACTTACGTCCATAGTGGATAATCGACGAGAGATAGAACGAATTAAACAAGGGTTTTGATAGTTGTTTTTAAGCGCTCGCATGGGTAAAAAAAGTTATATCACTACACCTTCTTTCGCATCTATGTTATACTTCTCATATGGTTCGTTCTTAGATTCTGAGAATCTTAAGAAACATGCACCGCAATCGGAATATATGGCAAGAGCGGTTCTCCTTGATTTCGAAGTCCAGTTCAACTTCCTTTCTATAACCTACGACGGAGGCGTTACAGGTGTTGAACCCGCTGCTGGAAAGAAGGCCTTAGGCGTCCTCTACAACGTCCCTCCTGATGAAATTGAGAAACTTGATATCGTTGAGGGCGTTCCTGCGGGTATCTATTACCGTCAAGCCGTTACTGTCGTTGACGAGGACGGAAATGAGCATCAGGCTGAGACTTACCGTACAACGGACCCTAAAGGCCCTTTCACCCCCACCCGACGCTACCTCGGCCTCATGATCAAGGGCGCCAATGAGCACGGCCTCGACCCCGACTACATAAGAGAGTTGGAGGACCTCTACGCCACACTGGAGAAGTGATCAGCACATCTCCCTGACCCGACCCAGCCCGGCCAGTATCCCCGTCACCGTCTCCGGAGGCCCCGCCCCCGGCCCCATGATCGTCACAGGCCTCCTCCACCCCACCGGGTAGAACCTCAACACGTTATCCGACTCCCGGGACCTCGCCATCATGTCATCCATCGCCACCCTCTCGAACCCCACAGAGTACACCTCATTCTCCAGGTCCGCCGTCCCCAGGTACCAGCTCACCATCCCCTCCCGGTTCGCAGCCCCCACCCGGCCCCGCATCTCCGCGTCCAGCCCGGACAGCCCCGCCATGAACTCCTCCACCGACACATCCCTCAGCTCCTCAGGAACTAGGTCCTCCACCACCACCCAGCCCCTGTCCACCTCCCCGCCGCACATCCTCCCGATGATCACCAGCTTACGGGCAAAGTCCTCACCCCCCAGGTCGTCCCGGGGGTCCGGCTCCGCGTAGTTCCTGGGCTCGCTCATCGCCTCCCTGAGGGCCACCGACAGCGGCCTCCCCTCGTTCAGCCTCTGGCTCAGGTAGTTCATCGTCCCGCTGAGGCACCCCGTCATCCTCTCGAACCCATCGCACCCCAGCCTCTCCACCAGGTCCGGCATACGAAGCCCCGCACCCGCCGTCGTCCCAATATCCAGGATCCTCCCCTCATCCTCCGCCCGGTCCATCAGCCTCCTGAACTCCGCGTAGGACGAGTCCGCCACAGGCACCTTGTTCGACGTCACCACGTGGGCGTGCCCCAGAGCCTCGTACAGCAGATCATACGTCT
>JAUWDP010000346.1 GCA_030608725.1 Candidatus Bathyarchaeota archaeon | reverse complement strand
GGAATGGGGGAGGATGAGATGAGGGTCATCTCCCGCTGCATAGCCCGGGTCATCGGCGACTACAAGGACAAGTCCGTCCTGGAGAAGACCAGGCAGGAGATTCTTGAGCTCGTGAGCGGCTTCCCGCTGTACCCCGATTTCGACGTCCTAGAGTAGGAGAGTCGATCTCCTCTTTCCTAGCTGGGCTCGTAGAGTATGTCCCAGTACTTCCTCGGGTCAGACATCTTCCCGAACCCGAAGAGGTCGTCCGTGTAGGCCCAGAACCTGTTGAGGGCTGGCACATTCCTGATGAACCACTTGATTATGTCATGGCTCAGCCCCTTCTTCTTGGTGAAGCTGCAGCACCTGAAGCAGATGGAGCACCCAGTGCCCACCTTGTGCCAGTAGTCGAGGCAGGCGTCCTCGTCGCAGTACCACTTCAAGACCCCGTTCGCGTTAGACTCGTTTGGCCCCTCAAATGTCCGGGGCCCCTCGGGGATGGACCCGCTGGGGCAGTTGTGGGCGCACTTCATGCAGACCTCGCAGTACTCGATGATGCCCCCCGGCGCCTGGGGGCTCGGGGCGAGTGGCATGTCGGTGAAGACCTTGCAGATCCGCACCAGTGGGCCCCTCTCCCAGGTTATGAGGCGGCCCATCCTGCCGATGTGGCCGAGGCCCGCCTGGATGGCGATGGGGACGCTGAGGGCGGTGTCGTTCCCGCAGGGGATGGCGTGCCAGCCGAGGCCCCTGATGAACTCCGCCAGGGAGCCGGCTGTGACGTGCATGCGGCTGTAGCCGACGTTGCTGGTGACCTCGATGGGTGTCGGGGCGTAGCTGTTCTCGATGAACTCCATGGGGATGGCGATGGCGACCACCCACTTGTGGCTGTTGGGTATCACCGCCTTCTCTTCGTCCATGTAGCCCTCCTCGACGTCCTCGAAGACGATGGGCCTCCCGTCGCCTAGGTTGCTGTAGAACCACCGCTTATCGGTCTCGGTGAATCCGACGCTGGTCGCCCCGTAGAACCTTGCTGCCTTCTTGACTACCTTCGCTGCCTCCTCCGGGGAGACCTCCCACCTGGGGACGCCCTCGGGCTTCGTTGCGACGCCCAGGGAGGTCCAGGAGTAGTATCCATTGTTCATGCCGCGTCCCGTGTAGGTCTCTGCGGCGTCCTTGAACGCGTAGTCGACGATGGAGAAGCCGGGTATCCCCTTGTTCATCCTCTCCACCTTCCCAGCGTCGTTGGAGTATCCGAGGCCCTCGGATTGTCTCCTCCTTCTGCTCTGGGCGAAGGATGTGTTCCTGGAGTCGAATCTCTTGTACGTGTCCTTGATGGGGTAGGCTTCCTCGAAGGGCTTCCTCTTGGTCATGGTGTCACCGGTCTCTCAAAGGCTATGCGAGGCCGTATAAATATCTGATGTCTGGACATGGCAGAGAGTATATCTGTTTATGCAACGGTAATTATTCGTTAAACATACGTGAGCTACCCTGTAGCCTTCTGCGCCTTCCAGTACCCCGTCTCCCAGGTCTCGATGTCCCCCTCCACGACTTTGAAAAGCGGATGGGGACGGGGAGGGTCATCTCTGTGCACTTCCTGTATTACTTTGAGCCAGTCGGGGTCTCTGCGCTCCAATCGCTCAGACAGTAACGCGAGTTCGTACCTCAGCTGGCCATCCGTCAGCTCAATGGGCTCTATCTCCTCCACGGGCTTCACGATCTTCGAGAAGTTGTAGTTGTATCCCCTCCTCGTGGCCTCCTCGTGGTTCTTGAGCAGGAAGAATCCGACGGCCGCAACAGGATCCTCGTGCGCCTTGAACCTGTTGAGTTGGGGATGGTTCCTCCATCCCTTGGTCTTCCCCTGGACCACGGCCTGGGCCAGAAGCGCCTCCCTCCAGTTGGCGCCGAGCCCCTTCCAGTCCAGGTAAGCGGGGTGGATCGACCAGAGACGCATGCTAATCACTAAAAAAAAGGAAGAGGGGTTACTTAATCTTCTTGAACTG
>JAUWDP010000220.1 GCA_030608725.1 Candidatus Bathyarchaeota archaeon | reverse complement strand
GGATTTTCTTGCTGACCGAACGTACCTTTTAAGTAAAATCAGACGGATTGTAGGCTCTGAAAGGACATGTATTCTGAGAGCCATTGCCATTTCAGGGCAGCCGGCGATGAGGCCTACGAGAAGGCCGTTAAAGCAGGCGTTGAGCTGATCCTAACTGCAGGAATAGACGTGGCGTCGACAGTCGATGCCGTCGACGTGGCCTGCCAGTACGGGATCGTCAAGGCGTGCGTCGGGATCCACCCCTGGTACGCCGACGAGTACAGCGAGGAGAACCACAAGAAGCTCAAGGTGCTGGCGGACAACGAGGAGGTCATCGCGGTCAGCGAGATCGGCCTAGACTACGTAGGGAGGATGACCCGGCAGTGGGAGAGGTCCAGCGAGGTCGTCGACCACGACGTCCAGAGGGCCGCCTTCAGGGGCCAGATAGGCCTCGCAAAGGAGCTTGGGCTACCCATCCTGGTCCACGACAGGGCCCACGGCCAGGAGCTCCTGGACATCCTCAAGGAGGAGGGCGTCAAGGGGATCGGGGCAGCGATACACGGCTTTACAAAGGACGCCGACTACGCCAGGAGGGCCGTCAAGATGGGCGTCTACCTCTCCATCGGCAGAAGCATCCTCCGGGAGGAGAACAAAGACCTCGAGGAGGCAATAGCGGAGACCCCCCTAGACTGGATACTCACCGAGACCGACTCCGGGGACCCCTCAGGGGTCGTCCTCGTGGCCGAGAAGATCGCGGAGATCAAGGGCCTGACTAAGGAAGAGGTGGGCCTAGCCGCCACACGAAACCTGAAGAAGCTCCTGGGAATCTAATCAACCCCCTTTTTTACACATGCGAAGCCTTTTCCCCAGAACCCATTTACATTCATCCATGTCGATTGGAATCAAAGGGAAGTGGATCATCGCCTATGACGGGAAGGAGCATAGGCTCCTCCGAGACGGAGTTCTAGTCACAGAAGGCAAGAGGATCAAATACGTGGGGAAAAAGTACTCGGGCAAGGTCGACCGATGGATAGACGCGAGCCACCACGTCGTCAGCCCGGGCTTCATCTGCACCCACACCCACGCCTCATCCGCGCCCAAGGACAAATCGTTCATAGACGACACCGGAGCAAAATCCCTCTACATGTCCTCCCTGGGAGAGAACCTCACCGCCCTAGGCAGGTCCATCAACCCCGAGGACTACCACGTCTTCGCCAAGTACTCCATGGCCGAGCTCTTGCGCAGCGGATGCACCACCATGGTGGAGATCGGGATGGTGGGCACCCTGGGCGCTGAGACCACGGTGAAGTACATCGGCGAGATGGGCATGAGGGCCATGGAGGGCGTGGGGATCTCCGACGGCCGATGGAGGAGGTCCCAGGCAGCCAACTTCCAGACCGCCTGGGGCGACCCGGAGAACGGCATGAAGAAGCTGGACGAGGCCGAGGAGTTCGTCAAGAAGTACGACGGGGAGCTCGACGGCAGGCTGATAGCCGCCCTTTATCCGAGCACCGTCGACCAGGTCTCCGAGGGGCTTCAGAGGGCCGTCAGGGAGAAGGCGGACGAGCTCAAGGTCCCCGTAAGCATCCACGCAGCACAGTGGGTAGTCGAGTTCCAGAACATGATAAGGATGTACAAGATGACTCCCGTCGAGTTCCTAAAGCACACGGGTCTCCTCGGACCGGACCTCATAATAGGGCACGGCTGGGCCGTCGCAGGCCACCCCCTGCTGGCGTACCCCGAGGTGGACTGCAGCGACCTCCAGCTCCTCGCCGAGTCCGGGGCCACCGTTAGCCACGACCCCCTTGTCTTCCTCAAGCGGGGGAACAAGATGCACTCCCACACCAAGTACCTGGACGCCGGGGTGAACGTGAGCATCGGCTGCGACACCTCGCCCCAGGATATGCTCAACGAGATGAGGATGGCCAGCTACGTCACCAAGCTGGCGGACTGGAGCTGCTTCAGCGGGACGGCGGCGGAGGTCTACACCAGCGCCACCATCGGAGGGGCTAAGGGAATAGGACGCGACGATCTGGGGAGGCTGGCCGAAGGATGCCTAGCCGACATCGCCGTGATCGACATGCAAACGATAAACAACGTACCGTGCCGAGACCCCGTGAAGAACCTGGTCAACTGTGCCACGCGCGCCGACGTCGAGTACGTCATCGTCAACGGTGAGATCGTCATCGAGGAGGGCAAGCTGCTCACCATTGACGAGGGTAAATTGGTTGAGGACGTGCAGAGGACTACCGAGGCGGTTTGGGAAAGGATAAAAGACAACCACTACCAGAACATGAAGTCGGATGAGGTCTCACCCCAGTCCTTCCAGCTCTGGGAAGGTTAGCCCCTACTCCCCCTAATGCGCGCATACAAAATAACCCTGATTTTTTTTTGTTGGCCAATCTTCTGGCCCATAATGTTGAAACTTAATTATACAAGGCTCCGGTATACATGCTGCGCTCGATGGCCCTCTATGGGCAAAAACATATATTTCAAAATGGTCTACAAATATTATTGGTTTACTGAAGCCACAGGTCATCATGAGCGATAATAAATAGCCAATAAATTCGGTTGCGCGCCCGTTAATATAGATGGTCAATACAACCTTTATAATGTTGAAAATGGGGCGAAAGAGTCTGGCGCGCGCAACGAGCCGAATCAAAATTGTACAAAGTCGAGAATATTCAAGTGGAATGACTTTTTATTTATAGTGTGTATTGACTATCTTTATTTTGTGGGGTTATAGAGGTACGAATCACACATATTGACCGTTCAATTTCCGGGCGCCTATTATATCAACTTGTTAAGGACACTCGGTTTTTTGAATTATCCGTGTGCGCAAGATAGGTCAGGCTGAGGGAACAATATGAAAACTCATAGGAAAAAAAGGAAGATGAGAAAGAAAATAAGAAAATATACGAGGAAAATAGGAAAAGGGCTGAAGCTATGCCTCCAGTCCTGGGCTCTGAAAATGATACTAGTATAGGCCCACGTGTATCTAGTGAACTAAGGTACTCCCGCATAGAGATAGTGGGGGTAAGCCCTATTTTCCAGGATGTTTTCGGTATTTTCGTCCATTTTTCCAATATGTTCCGGAGTTTTCTTCTAAGGTAGATATTTTTTCCTAGTAAAGTATATACGTTCGACGTTTTATTGTCAGCTTGATCTTATTTGCCTAGAGCTGTTGACCCGGGCGCGCGCGCGCGCAACGGGGTCTTGCTGCGGGACCCCAGTGGGAAAAAGCCTGACTCTTCATTCTACTTACACAGGATTTTCACGTAACCCTCCTTCCCAAGCTCG
>JAUWDP010000355.1 GCA_030608725.1 Candidatus Bathyarchaeota archaeon | reverse complement strand
CCCCTCATGATGGTCTCGTGGATGTGGGTGTGGCAGTTGATGAGCCCCGGGAGGAGCACCCTCCCCCGGCAGTCGACGACCTCGTCATAGGCGTACGCGCCCTCCAGCTCCGCGCCCACGTCGAGTATCCTGTTCCCCTGTACGGCTACCGATGCGTCCTTCTCCGTCCTCAGATGATCCCTGACGACGAAGTCGGCGTCCTTCAGCAAGACCGTCTTCTCATCCATAACACCACGTTCCCATGACGGATTCAATCATTAAGCTACGCATATTTTAAACCTGTGAAAATACTCTGCAGACTTGTACCTTCGTTGACACAGCCCGTTGAGGTTTATATTCGTCCTAACTTTATTCAACGGAAAAAAGAGATGAGACTACCCCGCTTCTACTTGAAATCCTTCAGGAGTCTATCGACGTCGACCGTCTCCAGCGGTTGCCTAGCGAGGGGCCCCTTCTCCAGCGCTGGGAAGTTGCTCCTATAAACCGGGCGCTCCTCCCTGTAGAAGACCCCGATGGGGATCCTATCACCCCACTCCCGTGCCCGCATGTAGGCCTCGTCGAAGCTCGCTGGGTCGTGTCCTTCCTCCTCCAGCTTGTACACCCTCTCCCTGAAGAACTGGTACGTGTTCACCCTGTTCCAGGTGACGCAGGGCTGGAGGACATCCACCAGGGCGAACCCCTCGTGGGATATGGCCTGCATGAACAGCTCCCTGAGGTGATGGGGCTCACCCGCGAACCCCCTGGCAACGAAGGAGGCACCACTCGCCAGCACCTGGGTGAGAGGATTTATCCCCCGGCTCGAAGGAGCCCCTGGGGCTGGTCTTGCTCACGTACCCCCTCTTGCTAGTGGGCGAGGTCTGGCCCGTGGTGAGGCCGTAGACCAGGTTGTCGTGGACGACGTAGGTGATGTCGACGTTCCTCCTGGCGGCGTGGGGCAGGTGACCGATGCCAATATTATACGCGTCACCGTCCCCGGCGAAGCCGATCACCGTCAGGCCGTGGTTCGCCAGCTTGACCCCTGTCGCCGTCGGGAGCACTCGCCCGTGGATCGTGTGGAGGGCGTTCACGTTGACATAGTCTGTGATCTTCCCGTGGCACCCTATGCCCGACACGATGGCGACCTCCTCCCTCTCAAGCCCAAGCTCCCCGAGGGCGTTCTTTAAGGTCATAAGTATCCCGAAGTTCCCGCAACCGGGGCACCAGGTGTTCTTCGTGGGGGTGCCCAAGTCTTTCAGCTCGACCATCAGAGCACCTCCATAGCCCTTGCTGCTATCTCCCCCGGCGTGAAAGGCCTCCCATCGTACTTCAGGAGGATATACTCGAAGGATATGCCCGTGTGGAGCTTGATGATCTGTCCCAACTGAGCCGTCCCGTTGCCCTCGATAAGCAGGCGCCTGCCTCCGCTGCCCAGTGCAGCCTTGAACGCCTCCGCGGGGAACGGCTTGACGTAGACCACCTGTACGAATCGTGCCTTCCTTCCGTCCCTCTCAAGCGTTTTGATGGCCTCCAGGGCGGCTCCCTTCGTGGAGCCCCAACCGACGAGGGTCACGTCGGCGTCCTCGGGGCCGTAGACCTTCACGGGGCTCAAGCCTGCGATCTCAGCTCTCAGAGAAGAGCCCTTCCTCATCCTCTTGTCGACCATCATCACGGTCTTCAGAGGATCGCTGGTGGTGTACCCGTACTCGGTGTGCTCATTGGAGTTGGCAAAGACGGTGGCCCCCCTGGTCCCGGGCAGTATCCGGGGTTCCTCTCGAGGATATGGTCAGAGTTGCGGTCATCACATTCCAAAACCAAACAGGCGACAGTAACTATGATTACCTACAGGAAGCCATTCCGAACCTCCTGATCACAAGCCTCGAGCAGAACAGTTACATCCGTGTCAT
>JAUWDP010000370.1 GCA_030608725.1 Candidatus Bathyarchaeota archaeon | reverse complement strand
ACGCGCTTGAAGATGCTCATCGAGTCCCTGACCCTCCCGCCTCCGCCGTGGGAGTAGAAGAGGGCGTAGGGCTTCCCCTTGAGGCCCTTCAGCCCCTTTCGGACGTCGTGGACGTAGTGGTCGTCCATGAAGGTCTTGAGCCCCCCGGCGATGTAGCTGAAATAGTCCGGGGAGCCGAAGGCCACGCAGTCGTACTGGGGGAACTGGGTTACGTCGTAGCGTCCCTCGTCCGTGTTGAACAGGGTGGCCTCGCACCCGGCGGCCCTCAGCCCCTCGGCCACCGCCTCCGCCATCGCCTCCGTGTTCCCGAACTCCTGGGAGTGGTATAGCACCAGCGCCTTCGCCATGGAATACACCTCATGGGACCCTGACCGCATGCATTATTATCTTTTATCATGAAGCCGAGGTGTTCCGAATGAGATGTGTGCATAAACGGAAGGTGTAGTCGACATCATCCATCCAAACTAAAACATTTAAACAAATATCATAATTCACTATCTGGTCATTGTCGTGTCACAAATAACATTGGAGAGGTTCTCGGGCACGCACTACAAGATAGGCGTCCAACAGGGAGAAGCCGTCCGCGAGGTGATGGAGCAACTGATACGGCTGATACCTGATTTAGAAGTCGTGAGGAGTTCAAAGCCTAGGCTGGTCCCGACATTCCTCTTCCTCGTACTGGCCAAACGCCGAGCCACCAGCCTGCTGAAAGACGATATCCTCCAATTCTACCCGGAGCAGGCAGAGCGACTGAGGGGCGTGTCAGAAGGAGCCGGGATGGACCTGCCGACTCTCCTGTTCATGCAGTCGATGGAGCTGTTGATAGGGAAGCCCACGGAGGCAAACTACCGTCTGGAGGCGTGCACGAGCCTTGGGTTCACCCCTAGGAGGACAACGACGTCGGAGCCGATCGTGGCCAAGAACTTCGACTATTTGAACGAGTTGGCGGACTACCACCTGACGTGCCAGACGGATCCAACGGGGCGCTACAGGACATTGGGCTGCACGATGGCCCCGCTGCCGGGCATGCTGGACGGCATGAACGAGCACGGCCTGACTGTGACATACAACCTCGCATTCACGACAGATGAACCCGAGGTCTACGTGCCGCTCTCCATGGCCTTGCAAGAGATGCTCGAGACCTGCAGAACAACGGACGAGGCCGTGGAGTTCATTACCGGAGCTAAACAGGGCGGGCATGACGCCCTGCTGATGATCGCGGACGCTCAGGGAGACATAAAAACGGTGGAGATCACGCCCCTTCACTCTTCAACGCGGGAACCCGTTGGAGGCCGGATCATAAACACGAACCACTATCATGTGGAGGAGATGCGGCGTATCGAGATCCCTCATAACGCGGTGTGGCACGGTCAGGCCCCCGTCGACCTTCTGGGTAAGAGGATCCATGAATCCAGTGAACGGAGGCTGGTGCGAGCGAAGGAATTGCTCGAAAACATAGAGACGATTGACGAGAACATGATTGTGACGACCCTGCGGGATCACGGCGATGATGGCGAGCCATCGGATCTATCCATCTGTAGACACGG
>JAUWDP010000307.1 GCA_030608725.1 Candidatus Bathyarchaeota archaeon | reverse complement strand
AGTACTTGGAGCGCAGCATCACCGAGCTGGGGGGCTTCGGCTTCAAGATACTCAGCCCCTGCCACTGCACGGGCTTTAAGGCCACGGCCAAGATCTGGAGGGCCTACCCCGCCGAGTTCGTGCTCAACTACTGCTGCCGCGAGATAGACCCCCTGGACCCGCCTAAGAACAGGATAATCTAACCCCTATCTCCACGCATTATGTGTGAGAGCGTCCTTGCCTACACGGGGATCCGGGTTACGTCTAGCTGGTCGAAGTGCCTGTCGAAGGAATAGATCTCGTCCAGGCCACGCTCCTTCATCAGCAGGTAGGCTAGGGCGTCGTTGGCGCTCACGCCCCTTTCCCTCGCTACGGAGAGGACGCTCCCATAGTCCCCGACATCCGTGGGGTAGACATCTATGCTGGCCCTCGATATCGCCCACGCCAGGAACCCCAAGGACTCCTGGAGGCCGAGGCCTGACTCGATGATGTTGACGACCTCCGACAGGTGGACCGTGGACATGGCCACCCCCTCGCCACCTTCGATCCCCCTGACGATCTCCTTTGCCGCCTCCTTGACGCGCCTCCCTCCTCGGATAGCTCCCTGCGGGTCCTCAGGAAGGCGTGGAGGAAGACGTTGGAGTCGACGAACCTCATCGCTACTCCGGCTCCAGGAGGGCTCTCCTCAGCGAGTGGGGGTCCGTGAAGTCAACGTCGCCTCCAACCTCTATGGAGTCGAAGAGGCTTGAGGGGAGGATGGGGTCGATAGGGGCCACCTCGATCTTGTCTCCGTGCCTCCTCAGGATGACCCTGTCTGACTTCCAGCTCCTCCTCCATTCGACGGGAATGGAGATGCGCCCCTGAGGGTCCACCCTCTTAACCACACTCTCCTCCATCTGGAATATCCCACCAAAATAGTGGTAATCCCCATTTTTAAACATTTCACCAATTTTTAATTAAATGGGTTTACATACTTCTACAACGTCAAGAGTGCACGACCCAAACGCAAGAAGTTCAAATCTACTCGCACATATCCGTGCGTTGCTGAAATCAGGGATACAATTTAATGGCCTGTCCTCCACCATATGATCATGGTCAAGGCAGCGATCCTTGAGGACGTTGAGAAGCTAAGAGTAGTTGACTACCCTGAGCCATCTGTGGAATCCAACGGCTTCCTACTGAAGACCGAGCTCTGCGGTGTCTGCGGCACCGATATGCACCTCTACGGGGGCAACATGACGATCCCCTTCCCCGTAATCCCCGGCCACGAGTTCGTCGGGATTATCGACGAGATCGGGGAAAAGGCCGCTTCCCTGGAGGTCAAGGGGCAGCCCCTCGTCGAGGGGGACCGCGTCGTTGTCGTCCCCGGCACAAACAGGTTCTGCGGAGACTGCTACTTCTGCAGGTTCATGCCCCACAAGCCCACCCTCTGCACCAACAGGAGGGTCCTGGGGGTCAACATGACCAGCACCGAGCCACCCCACCTCCTTGGCGGATGGGCGGAGAAGATCTACGTCGACGCGGAGCACTTCTGGGTCTATAAAGTACCAGATGAAGTCCCCCCGGAGGTCGCCGTCCTCACCGAGCCCATGGCGGTCAGCAGTAGGGCTTTCGAGAGGGCCTACGCGCCGGGGCTCCCGACATTTGGGGAGGGATTCGGGGTGGGCGGGACCGTCGCCGTGCAGGGCGCAGGGGCAATTGGGCTCCTAACGGTCGCCACGGCGAAGATTGCTGGAGCTGGGAAGATCATGGTCATCGACATGGTCGACGAGAGGCTCAAGATGGCTGAACGGCTCGGGGCGGACGACGTCATCGACATGAGGACCTACAAGACGTCAGCGGAGAGGGTGGAGGAGGTCCAAAGGCTCACCAACGGGCTAGGGGCCGATGTGGTGGTGGAGTGCGTGGGCGTGCCCGCCGCCGTCCCCGAGGGGATCGACATGACCCGCCGGGGGGGCAAGTTCGTCGAGGTGGGCCACTACACAGACCCGGGGACCGTCCCCGTGAATCCCCACACCATCTGCTTCAAGGACATGGACGTCCTGGGGAGCTGGACCTATCCGCCGACCCAGTTCGGGACCGTCCTGGAGCTCATGAGGCAGAGCATGGGCAGGCTGCCCCTCGACGAGGTGGTGACCAAGGTTTACGGCGTAGCCGAGGCTCAGACGGCGATAGACGACCTCAAGGCGCGGAGGGGCATCAAGCTGGCCATCAGAGGCTAGATATCTTTCTCCCTTTCACCGAATTCGGATGTCCATTTTCTCCTCTCAAGGCGGGTCCTTGTAAGTGTTATATCGTAAGTGGGGCATTCCCCTTGTGACCTAATTTGAATCTTCCATTCCACATCGTGGACGTCTTCGCCGAGGAGAAGT
>JAUWDP010000109.1 GCA_030608725.1 Candidatus Bathyarchaeota archaeon | reverse complement strand
GATGACCTCGTCTGCGTTCTCCAGGAGCACGGTCTGGTGGTTCGACGTGTAGGCCTCGGCGAAGATGATGTTCTTGAGGACCTCCTCTGGGTCGAGGCCAAACCTAGGAGCCATCTGCTGTATCCTCTCGGGGCGGAAGGTGTTCTCGGTGTCTATGTAGAGCGCCCCGCTCCCGAAGCCCCCCTTCTCAGGGGGCAGCTGGACTGTCACGCAGAGCTGCTGGCAGATCTGGGACTTGCCCGTCCCGAACTCACCGTAGAACTCCGTGATGGACTGAGACTCGATGCCCCCGCCCAGGAGGTTGTCGAGGCTGCTGCAACCTGTTGTGAGTTGGCCGATGTTGCTTCTCAGCTTCACTAGTTCGTCTCCGCGGACAAATGTAATGGCCATCGATTTCCTAGCGGAGGAGATGACCTTGTCTGCGGTGGCCTCGCCTATTCCGGCTGAGACCAGCTCATGGACAGTGGCTGTGGCTATGGTCTCGACGGTTCTGAAGCCTATCTCCTTGAGCTTGGAGGCGGTGGCTGGACCAACGCCTGGGAGGTCCTCCAGGGTCTGGTACTTCGCTTTGTAGTACTCCATCTGCTCCGAGCTCATACGATCCACGATGGAGTCAGCCTGGTAGTTATTTAAATCCCCTGCTCAATCTAAAATCTGCTGAGAAGGATAGGAGGATTCCTATTCGTTCTTGCCCGCGGTCTCAGAGTCTGGTTTCTCTAGCTCCAGCTCCAATACGAGGGGGCCTTCGTATCCGCAGTCCCTACATCTATAGGTCAAGGGTAGTAGACCGAAGTTTTGATTAGCGTATATATTGTGACCCCTACATCTTGGACAGAATAAAGGCTGCGGGCTCCGGTGTCTCACCTTTTTCAAGGTTTCCAGGAGCCCGTTTTTTCCATCCGGGTTACTGGATTTCAATGTTTTCCTCGGGGAATCCAAGACCGATTAGGACCTCTCTTACTACCTGCCGGTGGTCTCCCTGGAGCATTATCTGGTCGTTCTTTGCGGTCCCACCGCAGGCGCATTTAGTCTTCAGTTGGGAGGCTAGTTTATTGAGTTTCATGTCCTTAGAATCTATACCGTCGATGATAGTGTATTTTTTACCCCAACGCTTGTTCTCGATCCTGATCCGTATCCGCTGCTGCTCCTTGCTCATCTCCTCGCAGACGCAGAGCTCCTTGGGCAAACCGCAGACCGGGCAAATCTCCGCCATTCTTATTCTTTAAACTCCTTCTTCGTTGTAAAGCTTTTGCTTTTAAAAGGGTTTGTGTGTTGGAGGCCTAGATGTAGTTCTGGAGGAGGGAGAATGCGTTCAGGGCGTCCGCCTGGTCCAAGATTATGACCGTGTTCGTTGAGCAGCTTATGAACTCGACGATGTTGATCTCCCTGCTCGCTAGAAGAGACGTTATGAACGCTACGAAGCCGGGCGTGTTCTCAACCCGTGGGGGGCTTATGAGTATCAGGGCCACCAAGTTGCTGCTCACCTGCACATGGTCCGGGAGTTTGTTCTTCAGTCTCGTCTGATCGACCACGTAGACGTAGCTGTCCGTCAGGTAGGCGGTGACTATGTACGGGATGTCGAGCTCCTCGGATGAGATTATCACTGAGATCTTGTCCTGGAGGCGCACCACTGACTCTCTGATTATCGAGAGGACCATCTTCTCCCTTAGGCTGTTCTCCGCCTCGAGGTCATCGCTCACCCTTATGATGGCTGCCTTGACTGCCTCGAGGCTTCCTTCCCCTATCTCTGTCTGGAGCATCCTGGCGAGGGCTGAGTAGTTGACGATCTGCATCTTGAGGGCGTCCAGGAGTGAGGGTCTCATGTGTATCGTCTCCCTCACCATCTGTGCGATGGATTTTGTCCTATCTGAATCGTTATCGTTCATATTTGCAACACTTATGTCATAAAGTATTTAGCTTTGTCTCAGAGCCTAGTTGGCATCTTAGAGGAGATTGTTAGATGGCAAAAGAGAAGCTTGTCTTGGCCTACTCGGGTGGGCTTGACACGTCCATGATGCTGAAGTGGATCCAGGAGGAGTACAAGATGGATGTCATCAGCTGCATCCTGGATGTGGGTCAGCAGAAGGACCTGAAGACGGTGGAGGAGAAGGCGTGGAGCCTTGGAGTCCTCAACCACTACACCTTCGACGCCAAGGAGGAGTTCGCTAAAGAGTACGTCTTCCCAGCTATCAAGGCGAACGCTCTGTACATGGGGACCTACCCCGTCAGCAGCAGCATAAGTAGGCCCCTCATCGCGAAGAAGGTCGTCGAGGTGGCCGAGATGGAGGACGCTCAGGCTGTAGCCCATGGATGCACGGGAAAGGGGAACGACCAGGTCCGCTTCGACCTGACGTTCAAGGCCCTGAACCCGGACCTCAAGGTCGTCGCGCCCGTCAGGGAGTGGAAGTTCGACAGGCACAGCCAGATTGAGTGGGCAAAGGATCACGGCGTGCCGGTTCCGGTCACGGCGGAAAGCCCTTACAGCGTGGACCAGAATCTGTGGGGGCGGAGTATAGAGGGCGGGGTGCTTGAGCATCCTGACATTATTGCTCCAGATGAGATCTGGGAGTGGACTGTCGATGTTAAAGACGCTCCTAACGAGCCTGATTTTGTCAAGCTGGGTTTCAAGAAGGGTGTCCCCGTCAGCATTGATGGCGTGGAGTATGGTCCGGTCGAGATCCTTCAGAAGCTCAATCAGCTTGGGGGGAAGCATGGAATCGGCAGGATCGAGCACATGGAGGACCGAGTCGTAGGCCTAAAAACCCGTGAGACTTACGAGATCCCGGCGGCTGAGATTATCCTGAACGCTCACAAGGACTTGGAGAAGATGGTGCTGACTAGGCACCAGAAGATGTTCAAGTTCCAGGTGGAACACACGTGGGCTACCATCGTCTACCAGGGACTCTGGGTGGACCCGTTAAAGCATGATCTGGATGCGTTCATCGATAGCACTCAGGAGAATGTGACCGGCGAGGTTACCCTGAAACTGTTCAAGGGATCAGCAAAACCAGTGGCACGTGAGTCGCCTTTCAGCCTCTACGATTACAACCTCGCCAGCTTCGACATCAACACCCACTACGATCAGGGCGACGCGGTAGGCTTCATCAATCTCTGGGGATTACCCAGCGTCTCAGCCTGGAACCTCAAGAGGAAGATCGCAGACGAGGACATCCCTGAAATAAGGAAGAAAGTCGTACCCGTGCCCACGGGCAGTGCCTAGATCGTCTTCTCCTACAAATTTTTTCTCATTACATCTATATTCCCATTGCGTAATGGTATCAGGTAGTGATTGGTTTGCATCTGTTGACGGATTTCGACTTGGAAAAAAGGCAGGTCGTTGAGATCCTCGATCTCTCCTCCAAGATAAAGGCGGATCCAGATGAGTACAGCGACTCTATGAAGAACAAGACTCTGATAATGCTCTTCGAGCTGGCCTCCTTAAGGACTCGGATTTCCTTCGAGGCGGGGATGAACCGGCTTGGGGGGCACGCAATCTTCTACAGCATAGAGGGCGGGGGCTTCACCAGGAGCGAGACCCTGGAGGACGGGATCAAGAACCTGAACGAGTACGTGGATGCAATCATGGTCCGGGCTCTGAAGCAGGAGGCCGTAGAGCGGATCGGCTCGGCGGCGACCATCCCGGTGATAAATGGCATGACCGAGAGGTACCACCCCTGCCAGAACCTTGCCGACCTGTTGACCATCCAGGAGAAGAAGGGGAAGCTGGAGGGGCTGAAGATCGCCTATGTGGGGGACGGCTGGTGCAACACCGCCAACTCCACTGTGATCGGATGTTCATCCGTGGGGATGGGCGTGACCGTCGTCTGCCCCGACAACCCGAGGTACAGCCCCGACCCCGAGATACTCTCGAAGGCCAAGGCACACTCAGGCGGTAACATAACCGTGTCCCACGACCCTGCGGTGGGAGTGGCCGGAGCCGACGTCATCTACACGGATGTCTGGGTGAGCGCCGGCATGGCAGAGGAGAAGAAGAAGAGGATGGAGGCGTTCCCCCCCTTCCAGGTGAACTCCAGACTGGTTTCAAAGGCCAAGCCCGACTGCATCGTCATGCATTGCCTGCCGGCTCACAGGGGCTACGAGATCACCGATGAGGTCATTGACTCGCCGCAGTCGGTGGTCTTCCACCAGGCCGGGAACAGGATGCACGCTCAGAACGGGCTGCTCCACTGGCTCCTCAATTGAGCCCCTCCCCCATTTTTTATTAACCCTGAACCACTATTATCCTCAGATAGGAGAGTTCTGTTTGTCGCGTGAAGCCGCCATAGTCGAGATCGTTGACAAGACGTTTTCCCTCCCGCCGAAGGTGATCGTCGCCTATGCTCAGCTCGACCAGGCCTTCACAAGCGGCGACCTCGCCCGGATGTGCGACATATCCCGTTCCTCGGCGAAGTTCTACCTGCACAAGATGGTGGAGATGAGGCTGGTGACCAAGGTGCCCCACAAGAGGAAGTATCAAAAGTACGCCAACGCCAACACCTTCTCAGACTGGTTGAAGGACCTCATAAAGCTGGCCGTCACGCCGCTGGAGACGGGCGCTCTGAATCTACCCGAGGAGGAATAGGGGCGTCGGCTTGTCTCTGAGGGATCTGGCGGACACCCGGCCGAAGCGGCAGAGGTTCACCCGCACCCTGAACCGAGCCCAGATAAGGCGTATGAAGAAGCGGGGCTACGACGCGGAGAGGGAGATGGTCAAGAAGCTCAGGGAAGCCGGCTTCGACGCCCTCAGGGTGCCCGTGAGCGCCCCAAGCAACGAGCCCCTGCCCGACGTCTTCGGCATCAAAGGCGACACGATCCTGGCGTGCGAGGTGAAGAGTCATGAGAGGTACGCCTACTACAAGAGGAAGCAGGTGACGAAGCTCCACGAGTTCCTGGAGATCCATCGCATCTATCCCAAGAGGTTCGCGGTCTTGGCCGCCAAGTTCAAGTACAAGGGCTGGGTGTT
>JAUWDP010000204.1 GCA_030608725.1 Candidatus Bathyarchaeota archaeon | reverse complement strand
AGACGAAAGGCAGCTTCCATCCGGTAACCTTTCTGATCCTGGGCACGATATGCCCCCGCCCCATCATCTCGTAGTTCTTACGCCCCAGATATCTCCGAGAGAATACGACGATGACCACGGCGATAATCAGCGTCAACACCGTCAACGCATAACCCATCGGGTTCACCCAGATGTCCTTCACCATGGAGAATATGATTGGAGGGACCACTTTCCGATACTCGAAGATTAGAGGCGTTCCTAGATCAGTGAACGCCCAGATGAAGACGATGAGGGAGCCAGCCAGGTACCCCGGCAACATAAGGGGAGCCGTCACCGTCCTGAAGAGGTGGAACCCGCTCGACCCCATGTTCTCAGCCTGCTCCTCTAACGTGGGATCAATATTCGCAAGCGAAGCAGAGAGGTTCAGGTATAGAAAAGGGTACAGGTGAAGGGCCTCCATAAGGATGACCCCCCAGAACCCGCCTCCGAACCAATCGACCGGCCTCTGGATAAGATTCAACTGCATCAGCAGCAGGTTCACGGAGCCATATCGGGCGAAAAGCTGCTTCATTCCGATTGCCCCCACGAAGGGGGGCATCACCAATGGCACCAGGAGAATCCCCTGCATCACCCTCTTCCCAGGGAACTCGTACCTGACCATCAAATAGGCGAGGGGGATGCTGATGAGAGAGGTGACCAAGGTCGCGATGACCCCGATGACTATGCTGTTATAGATGCTCTCCTTGTAGAACGGGTCTGTGAACATCAACATAAAGTAGGTGAGAGTGAACCGACCCTCCACGAAGAACGCCCCCTTAAAGATGTAGAGGATGGGGAGTATGAGGAAGGCTCCGAAGAAGACCATTAGACCGAGGAAGATAAAGAAGGCATTCCGATCCATCTCCCTAAAGCTCTTCTTCAGAGACAACCCAGAGAAACCCAACACACTGCCTCCTAGAACGGAAACACATCCACATCCTCGGGGTCGAAGGCCATGAGGACACGCTCGCCGTCATCTCTCCTCTTCACGTCTGGATTAAAGTTAGTGACCTTAACCTCCTTTCCACCGAAGCCCCTGACGATATAGTGCTCAATAACACCGTAGTAGGTCATGTGAAGTATCTCCCCCTCATGAACCTGACCTCCAGAAAGATTAGGGGAGACCTCCATCAGACGTATATTCTCAGGCCTAACGGAGCAGAGGACCTCTTGTCCTACAGTGAAACGCCCATGGGGAACTCCGGCCAAGATCTCATCACCAGATGAGGCCCTGATCGTCAAGAGTCCCTCCTCCTCTCTAATCGAACGGACCTCTCCCTCGATGAAGTTTGTCTCACCGATGAAGCCAGCCACGAAGCTGTTGCTCGGCTTGCTGTAGATATCCCTAGGAGCCCCGATCTGCTCGATTCTCCCCTCGTTCATGATGGCAATATTATCCGCCATGGACAGGGCTTCTTCTTGGTCATGTGTGACGTAGATGGACGTGGTCCCCAGTTCCCTCTGGATACGCTTGATCTCATGGCGCGTCTCAATCCTGAGCTTAGCGTCTAGGTTACTCAACGGCTCGTCTAGGAGGAGCACATCTGGCTCGGTGACGATCGCTCTCGCCAACGCAATCCTCTGCTGCTGCCCACCGGAGAGCTGGTTGGGATACCTCGTGGCAAACTCCCTCATCTGCACGATGTCAAGGGCCTCCCGAGCCCTCCTCACGCGCTCAGAGACGGGAATCTTCCTGACCTTAAGCCCGTAGATTACATTGTCGTACGCGGTCATATGAGGCCAGAGAGCATAGTTCTGAAAGACCATGCCCACGTTCCTCCGGTAAGGGGGGATATCATTGATGAGTCTATCGTCGAAGTAAACACTCCCCCTATCTGGCTTATAGAAACCGGCTATCACCCTCAGGGTTGTGGTCTTCCCACATCCCGAAGGGCCTAGTAGGAAGAAGAGCTCACCTTCATTGACTTGGAGGTCAACGTCGTCAACTGCCTTTACGTCCCCGAAAAATTTCGAGACCCCACTCAGAGAAACTATGACCGTTTTTGAGCCCTCTCTTGAACCTAGTTCTAAATAATAGATGATCCGTAGAATATTAAATTTTAAAAAAGGGGGTTTTAGGTTATGCTTGGACCGCTGCGACTTCCTTCTGCTTCGCCATGAAGTAGGCGATGGCGTATCCCAAGATGAGCCCCACCACTGCTCCTCCGCCGAGACCAGTGTACATGCTGCTCTGCTTCTCCGTCTTTGCCGTGTTGAGCAGAGACTCGTACTGGCTCGCCAATGTCACGATCTCGCTCTCGTGCAGGGTCGTCAGGGTCTCTATCTGGGCCGCGAGTTCCTCTACCTCGCTATCGTAGGTGGCTTCGATCTCCTCCTTCTCGCTCTCGAGACTGGATTGGAGCAGCTCAGCCTCCGCCAGGGACGTGAGTATTGAGGCGCTCCCGTATTTACTGAGAGCGAATCTGTGCCATTCGGTGATGTACTGGTTCCTCAAACTTGCATCGCTCCAGTTACCAGCGGCTACGAGCGAATCCTCGAGTGTTATGGGTACTTCTCCAAGCTTGTCCTTGGCCTCCTCTATCTTAGTTGATGTGACTCCAGCTTCATCGAGGGCACTCTCGGTTGCAATAATATCGCTCCAAGTAGCTACTAAGTTCTCGTGGCTGTCAATTACCATAGAGCCGATGAGGTCATTTACAACCGACCAGCGTATTGAACCCAAGTCAGGATCGTAGTCCAGTGAGGACTCCACTTCAAAGGGGTTAATAGGCACGACTGTGACATCCGCAAGTTCATCGAAAAGACTCGGTATCACGCACATGCGTCCAAGCAGGTAATCCGTTGGTCCACCTTCAGCACCCACATCTAGCATCCAGAGTTTCTGCCCAGCTTCAGACAGCACGTATTCTACGAATCTCTGAGCAACCTCCAGATTTGGTGCCCCCTTGAGGATAGCGATGCTGTCCGGGTTGATCACCGTCAGCCCCGAAGGCATGACGTAGCCAATCTTATCGGCCCCAACCTTTGAGACCTCAGCCCATGCGTAGAAGTCTATGGCTAGTCCATATGCGATGTCTCCGGCACCAACAGATTTAGGAACTGAACTTGAGCTCGGGGGGAAGGTCTTGATATTGGCGCCCATTAAAGTCGCCAGCTTCACACCTTCCTCCCAGCCATATGCCTGCAGAATAATCTCGTACATCATGTGCGTACTGCCACTATTACGGGGATCTGCGGAACCTACCCAGCCCTTGAGCTGCGGATCCGTCAGGTCCTCCCAGGTCTCTGGCACGGGTAATCCCTCCAACTCAAGCAACGCCTTATTGTAGACGATGCCGAAGCCGGAGAGAGCAGAACCATACCACGTGTAATCAGGATCATACATGGGTACACCAGCTATGGTCTCAGGTATCTTGCTTAGGACCGCCTCGCTGACCTCGTATGCTAGAAGTTGTCCCTTTTCCTTTGCAGC
>JAUWDP010000125.1 GCA_030608725.1 Candidatus Bathyarchaeota archaeon | reverse complement strand
GAGCCTGATGAAGTAGTCGCGCCCGTCGACGAGGCCGTGGAGGACCTTCCCGGACTCCAAGGTCGAAAGCTCCTCAATATCCAGATCAGTGTCGCCCCAGCGGTTGACCGCCACGCTCCTCACGGTCTCACCATCATAGGGTCGGACCCAGCCTTCCCTCTCCCTGAGTGCCCTCACGGACTCGTAGACCCGGCGCCCAGGAATCCTGCCATAGACGATCAGATCAACGTCCGAGGTTGACTTAGCGAGGTCCACAAGGACCGACCCCGAGACCCCCATGTCGCCGAGGGGCACGTCCCCCTCACGGCTGATCGCCCGGGCGAACCTGGCCACAATTGACCCCACTTCGGTCCGGGGGCTCTCTAGGATCGCGGCGAGGCGCTCCCTGGGGATGTATATCCGTGAGATCATGTCCACCGGGACGGACTGCAAGAAGAGGCCCTTCCCCTCCACCTCGTTGAAGTACCGGGGATGGTTCACCCGGAGATATTCGTCCGTCTCGTCGAGGTCGTAGACCCTCCTATAGCGGACCTCATCTCTCCGTCTCTCCGTCTCTCCCCCCCGTGATCCGGTACGTAGCGGAGGTATGCGATGACGAGGGCCTGGGGGTGGTGCAGTCCCTTCACTGTGAAGAGGAGCCCCTCAACAGTCTCGACGTAATCTCCCTCGACGGGCCCTGAGAGCCATCCGCCCGGTTCCATCGCCCTCAACTATCTTGGGAGGGTCTTATAAGCGGATTCGGTTAGGAAAGTCTGGGGAACGAATTGAACAAGGCCGATGCGGGCGAGTATGTAAGGCGATGCGCCACCCTGGCGGCCCTCCTCGAGGTCTCCGCCAGCCCGAAGCCGGGGAATGTCCACAGGACCAGAGACCACCCCGATACGAGGTACGAGCACTTCCTCGCAGGGAGCGTCGCCATTGGAGAAGCCATGGGGAGGCTGGCCGTTAGGGGGTACGAGGCCGAGGATAGTGAGCGCAGGTGGAACGAGATCGGGCTTGGCGGGCTGATCCTTGAAGCGGTCACGGACTCGCTGGCATGGCAGGGGGGAGGGAACGTAAACCTCGGGGTCGTCCTACTCTTCGCCCCCATCTCAGCCGCCGCTGGCTCGACCCTCAGGAGGCATGGGGAATTAGATGTTGCAGACCTCAGGGGTAAGCTGGAGCTCGTGACACGTTCAACTTCTCCGGAGGACGCTGCTCTGGTCTACGAGGCGATCAGGACCGCCATGACCCCCAGGGTCCTGGGGGAGGTGGATGAGCTCGACGTCTACGACCCGGAGTCCACCAGTGAACTCGTGGAAAAGGGACTGACCCTCCTCGACGTCTTCGGGCTCTGCTCCGAGAGGGACCACATCTGCAGGGAGTGGACCTCGGGCTTCAACGTCACATTCGAGGAGGGCCACCCCTACCTGAAGGCCGCCCTGGAGTCAGGCGACGTGAACACGGCCGTAGTGGACACGTTCCTCAACATCCTGTCAAGTAACCCCGACTCCCTCATAGCGAGGAAGAGTGGGGAGGCCCTCGCGGAGGAGGTGAGCGGAAGGGCCGAGCGCATCTTAGAGGAGGGCGGCTGCGGCTCGGAAGCTGGGGGGGAGATGCTTCAGAGCCTTGATGATGAGCTCGCTGAGGCTGGGGGAGCCCTGAACCCCGGGACGACGGCCGACCTCACGGCCTCATCCCTGTTCGTCGCCCTCCTCGAGGGCTGGAGACCCTAATCCCCTTTAACGTACTCAAGGACCTCATCGATATCCCTCTCGACGCTGTACTTCCTCTTGAAGTAGTTGAGGACATTCAACACATCCCTCTTCAACAGCTCCTCGGCGTTCTGGTGGTCCACGGAGACAGCCTGGGGCCAGTCGATCAACAGGACCTTCCCGTCCCTGGTCACAACGACGTTGAACCCGCTGAGGTCGCAGTGAATGATTCCACCCGCGTACGTCAGCCGCACATTCAGCAGGATGTCGTCTAGGAATCCCGCGGGGTCGTCGAGCTCTATGATGTCGACGAGGTTGAAGCCGTCGATGAAGCCCATCACCACGACATGGCGGTTCTGCTTGTAGGGCTCGGGGACGGCCACCCCCGCCGCGTGGGCTAAGCTCATGAAGCTGAACTCCCTCTCGGCCGCGAGCCTCGACTGGTGGTGCCATGTGATGTGCCCCCGCCTGGCGATGTAGCCCCGCTTCCTCCGGGTCTCCCGGAAGCTGGTCCGCCCTAGCCGGTGGAACTTGACGGCGACTTGGAGGCCGTCGTCCGTGATGGCGTCGAAGATGTCAGCCTCCTTCCCCACCCCGAGGGACCTCCCCAGGGAGCTGAGGAGGTCGGCCTTTGCTAGGGCGTTGAGGGCGAGGCAGTCGTACGCCGTGTAGTTGAGGACGTACCCCGGGTAGGGCTCGGGTTGCCGGTACAGGAGCTCCTTCCTGTCAAGCTCTCGGAGCCTGAACACCACCTCGCCCTCCTTCAGCCCAGAGTACTTCACCACCTCCTTCAGGGGGACGAAGCTGTAGCGCGACATGCCCAGCTCGATGGCCTGGAGGATCCGGAACTCCTGGGGCTCGATCTCCATGAGCAGGCGGGCGGCCCTAACAGCGGAAGACATCTAACGGTAACTATACCTCGGATATTATATAGAGTGGTCCTCTGGGAGTCCCCTGGATGTCCTTGATCAGATAAGCTCCTGAATGCGGATGTAGTCCATGTCTGAGTCCACTAAATGGGGAGCAACGGGACCCTTTCACAGGTGAAGGAAAACTAGATATCAGGGATGGGATCCAATCATGAGCGGTCGTGAACGATGGAGACCCAAGAGATTATAGATAAGATTCAGTCCGCTAAATCCTTCCTTGAAGGCTACCGGGGATACGGTCAGATGGTCGACGACGCAATCAACGCAATGTCCAGAATTCAGGAACTGATCGGAGAGCCCACCTCGGAGAACCTGGACGAGGCCAAGAGCATCACCGACTCCTTGAACCAGCAGCTTTCACCGTACAGGTACATGGTGCCGTCCCTCGCATCGACGCTGGACGAGGTGACGGGCTGGCTGAAGGAGAAGACCGGGAGCTAACCCCCCTATCCTGACCACATTAGTGATCCTTGCCGCCATATACATCGAGGATTCTGTACAGCTCGTCCTGAGCCACTGCCTCGATGGGTGTTCTCCCTCCGTCGCTCGTCACGAGCAGCCGCCCCTCCTCAGGAGGGCGTATCTCCCCTACGACCGAGGCAACCACCCCGGACTCTCCCAGCACGGAGACCAGCTCACCGGCTTTCTCCGGATCAACGGCGATCAATAGAGCTCCAGACGCGAGGAGCCTCAGGGGATCGACGCCCAGTGCCTCGCAGATCACCCGGGTCTCCTCCGCCTGAGGGATAGCAGACTCCTCGATGACCACCCCGGATTCTGCAGCTTCAGCCATCTCCCATATGCCATTCATGACGCCCCCCTCCGTCGGCGTGTGGAGGGAGTGGACGCCCCCAACGTCGACCGCCGTCAGCGCCTCCTGGACCACGCTTATCTTCTTCAATAGCTCGGCAGCCCTCTCAAGGACCTCTCGGCCAACCTCGGGCAACAGCTTGTCAGAGAGATCCGTGGCTAGGATGCCGGTGCCCTCTATGCCAGCCCCCTTGGTCATGACGACAAGATCTCCCGGTTTCGCGCCCCCTGTCGTCACGAACTCGTCCTTGGAGAGCTCCGCCATCATGAAGCCCGCGATGATGGGCTTGTCCAGGCCCGGAGTGGACTCCGTGTGGCCTCCGATGAGGCTGATCCCCAGATCGCTACACGCCTCGTGGATGTCCTTCATGATTCCCTCAAGCAGGGACTCGTCAGCCCCCTCGGGGAGGAGGACTATGGAGAGGAACCACTGGGGCCTGGCACCGCAGGCGGCGACATCGTTGGCGTTGATGTGAACGGCCAGCCATCCGATCTTGGCCTCGGCGCCGGTGATGGGGTTAGCCTTGGCGATGATGACCCTGTCTCCCATGTCTATCACCGCAGCGTCCTCACCGACGCCGGGCCCCTGGAGGACTCGGTCTGACTTGGCGCCGAGGTACGGGAAGACGACCCTTCTGAGCACATCCGAGGGGACCTTCCCCGTCGGAAGCTTTCTTGCGGCTGGCATATGCCTCGGCTAATAATCTACTGGTTGGGATATAGGTTTTCCCGGGAAAGAACACTTTCACCCACCTCTCCACAACAGGTAAGTTCGAACGGACAAAAAGCATAAATCATGGATGGGGAATGACCACGCGGGGATTCTATGAGCCAGAGGAGCGTCTTCGTAGACGACACAGTCTTGGACATCAACCACATACCACCCAGGCTCCTCCACAGGGAGCCCGAGCTCCGCTTCCTCAACAACATATTCCGCTTCATAATCGACACCCCCTACGAGATGAGCCAGAGGGCCGTCATCATCGGCGGCGTCGGCAGCGGCAAGACCGCCCTCGCCCAAAGGTTCGGCAGGGACCTGGAGGAGGAGGCGAAGAGGCGCAGGGTGAAGGCCAAGTACATCCACGTCAACTGCCGGGAGGTCCGGGGCAGCCTCTTCATGGCCCTCAACAGGGCGGTCAGGAGGCTCCGGCCCAACTTCCCCGACAGGGGCTTCTCGGCC
>JAUWDP010000334.1 GCA_030608725.1 Candidatus Bathyarchaeota archaeon | reverse complement strand
GGCCGAGAGGGGAGTGGACGTCCACCCGGAGGTCATGATACCCTTGACCAGCCACGTCAACGAGCTCAAGGCCGAGAGGGCGAAGCTCGAGAGGGTCGCCAAGCGGGTGATGGCGGAGAAAGGCGTCGACCTCCACTACATGTTCGGAACCATGATCGAGATCCCCAGAGCCGCGCTGACCGCCGACGAGATAGCCAAGTACTCCGACTTTTTCAGCTTCGGCACCAACGATCTCACCCAGATGACCTACGGCATCAGCAGGGACGACGCGGAGGGCAAGTTCCTCCTGAACTTCGTCGACCGGGGCCTCCTCCCCGCCAACCCCTTCCAGCAGTTGGACTGGACGGGGGTCGGGCAGCTCATGAAGATCTGCGTCGAGAAGGGACGGGAGACCAACCCCAAGCTGGAGATCGGCATCTGCGGGGAGCACGGCGGAGACCCCAGCAGCATCGAGTTCTGCCACATCATCGGCCTCGACTACGTCTCCTGCAGCCCCTAC
The DNA here is from genome assembly GCA_030608725.1 of Candidatus Bathyarchaeota archaeon. Next base: position 1,564 of record JAUWDP010000334.1, on the reverse strand, counting down.
AGGGTGCCCATCGCGAGGCTGGCCGCGGCCCAGTCGGAGCTCAAGCACAGAGGCGAATGAGCGATGAACGCGTCGTTGGACCACGTAGGCATCTACGTCAAGGACCTGGAGAGGTCCCTGAAGTTCTACAGCGAGTTATTCGGCTTCCCGGAGCACAGCAGGCTAAACCTCGGGACAACCAATATCGCCTTCCTCGACCTGGGTGGCAGCCTCCTGGAGATCGTTCAGCGCGCCGAGCCTCCGGAGGCCCCCAGCGGGAGCTGGAGCCACATGGCCTACACCACCGACGACTTCGACGGCATGGTGAGCCGCCTGAAGGCGAAGGGGCTGGAGCTGCGGGAGATGACCCTCGGCGACGGCTCCAGGATAGTGTTCTTCAAGGACCCGGATGGACACGACGTGGAGATAGACGAGAAGGCATTCAACAAGTAAACTACAGCTGCCGAAGTAATGAGTCTCTAAGCAGTATCCCACATCCATATTACTAATATTTACCACTAAACGATATGCGCCTAACATGGGCAAGTCTGTCAAGAATGGTGGCTGGATTCTCACCAGGTACAAGACCAAGAAGAACGGGAAGACGATCTATAAAGTCAAGAAGGTTCGAAAGTAGCTCTTGATGACAGGATTATAGGCGACAGCACTCCTGAGTCCTAGCGCTGAATCTCACCTATATCATGACATATTTCCTTAATCCCCGTCTCAGTAAATGATGTCGCAGGGGATCCCACGGACTCGGCACTTCTCGGACACCTCCCGCTTGAACTTGGCGTAGTAGCCAGACTCCTTACCGACCGCAGCCTCGAACAGGGGCTGGAGGTCTGGGTATCCCTCCGACAACGCCCTCCTGATCTGGGGCATGTTCCCCGACTTTATGTTCAGCCTGTCCACGAGGACGTGGTTGACGCTCGACGCCAGCTCATCGAGGAGGTCGTCGAGCCCCTCCTCCGAGAGGTATGGCAGGATGGGCCCGAGGAAGGCCCAGGTCGTGATGCCCTCGTCGCTCACCCTCTTCAGGGCTTCGAGCCTGGCCTCCACCGGGGACGCCCCGGGCTCGAAGACCCTCCTCACCCGGTCGTCGTAGGCAGTGATGGTGAAACCCACATCGCACCTGTCGAACTGCCTCAGCAGGTCCAGGTCCCTGAGGACGAGGTCGGACTTTGTGAGGATGGAGACCGGGAACTGGTGCTCAAGGAGAATCTTCAGGGAGCCCCTAGTAAGCTCGTACTTCCTCTCAACGGGCTGGTAGGGGTCTGTGACGCTGGAGAGGAGGACCACCCCCTTTGCCTTCTTGGCGGCCTCGACCTTCAGCCGCTCCAGGGCGTTGACCTTGACGTCGACGTAGGAGCCCCACTCCTCATGGGCGTGGCCGCCCCAGCGCCCCATGAACCGTGCGTAGCAGTAGACGCAGCCGTGGGCGCATCCCAGGTAGGGGTTTACGGCGTAGTCAACGCTACCTATGCCGCTCTTGCCCAGGATCGTCTTACAAGTCCTCTCCCCGATCTTCAAACCGCTTGCCCCCTATCCCATCCTGAACCCCAAGGCTTCAATATTGAGGTTC
>JAUWDP010000330.1 GCA_030608725.1 Candidatus Bathyarchaeota archaeon | reverse complement strand
CCCTTAGACCCATCGGGATCAGGGTCTCCGCTGATTTCTATAACACCGAGGAGGAGGTCGAGAGGCTCCTGGAGCATGTGGGGGGCTTCCTCTCCTAGCCTCTCTTCCTGCATAGACCTTTATTCGCCCGGATGGCTAATTCGGGTAGGACAGCGTGTACGGGGTTCAGATCGGGTATGGTTCACACATCTGGGGTTAAGGGCTCTAACTTGGTTGTCTCCGTCGGCGGATTCAGCGAGGTCTCCGTGGATAATGTGGACGGTTTCATCTCTCTTATCAGGGAGACGCTACCCAGAGTCCGCTTCCAGGTCTTCGACGCCGACAGGGTGGCCGGCTGGAGGCATCTCTACTTCGCGGCTGTGAACGCTGTCGGGGCCTTCGAGGGGGGGAGGGGGATCTCCCGGAGCCTTGAGGTGGAGGCGCTGCTCTACGCCTCTTGTCGTGACCAGATCTCCCAGGCCTTTGAGGTCGTGGGAGTCTCGGATCGGACAGTGAATGTGGCGCTCCTCGTCTTTGCGGAGAGCTGTTTAGAAGCCGAGGGAGCCTTCACGGGTGTCTCCGGCGTCATCGGTGTACCAGACGACTCGGTGCTGGAGGTAAGCAGGGCAAAATGGGACGAGCTGAAGACAGTCTTCGGGGTGTCGGATGAGGAGCTCGGTGCTGTCCGTGGACCCGCCAAGGAGGCCCTGACGAAGCTGATAGTCGAGAGGGGGGCGCTACTGCCCCTTCGCAGATAGGGCAGCCCGCTCCTTCTGGACGTTGAGGAGGCCGTCTGGGGGGATCACGGAGATCCCGGTGGTCCTGCCTAATATCTGGATGAGGAGTATCCAGTCGGGGGCCTCCAGGTCCACCCGTCTCTCGATCCCCTCGGCGACGGCGTCGATGACCTCCATGCTCCGTAGGTCTGTGCGCCTCTTCTCTACGGTTATCCGGTAGGCCTCATCTTCGGGTATCTTGGACGCCAGCCTCCGGGAGGCCTCCTTGATCTCCTCCAGGGTGGTTGGTACCCTGACCTCTATGGGCATGACCCTCAGGAGAACCTTGAAGTGTTTCGTCTTCACGTGGAGCTCCTCCCTCAGTCTCCTGATGGCCTCCTGGGGGTCGAGGCTGGTCTTGGCGGTGATGAGCCCCTTGACTGGGCTGCGGTCCACCGAGGGGGCCTCGTCACCCACCGCCCGGAGGAGCATCCAGAGCTCGCTGCAGGCCTGGCTCCGGTTGTAGTTATCGGCGGTGGCGAGGAGGTTGAAGTCCCTTATCATCAGGGATATTGGAGACCTCAGGTTTTTTATATCCTCGTCTCTCCTAGCGACTGAGTGTCTACATTGAAGGTTGGGTCCCGCTGCGGATACTGCCTCCTCCACAGGGGGTACAATATAGTCTTACGTTCGACGGACGACGAGGATGTGCGTATGCGGGCCGTGGGTGCCCTTCTGAAGCTCTTGGGCGAGGGTTTCGCCCCTGATGTCGTGCCTTCGAATCTGGGGATCGAGCGGGACCGGCTGATCAAGCGTATTACGGGCTGTCCGGACGCCTACGCGGACCTGAAAAGGCGGGCTGATGAGAGTGCTCTGGAGCTTCTCCCTGAGATGGAGGCGCTTGTCGATGCGGCTGCCCCTGATGATCGTTTTAGGACGGCGTGTCTTGTCTCCTGCCTCGGGAATGTCATCGAGTACGACGTGCCGGGGCATAGCAGCGACATCGGTGAGGCCCTGGAGCTGCTGGATGAGGGGTTCTACGTGGACGACACAGATACGTTAGAAGGGCTCCTGGGGGCCGGGTCGGAGGTCCTATTCCTGACCGATAACGCGGGTGAGATCGCGTTCGATAGGCTTGTCGTGAGGGAGCTCCGGGGGTTGGGGTGCAGGGTGACGGTGGCTGTAAAGGGCGGTCCTAGCCTTAACGATGCGCTGATGGAGGACGCGGTGGCGGTGGGGATGACAGAGGAGGCCGACGCGGTTATCACGACGGGGACGGACGCCATCGGGGTGAAGCTGGATGAGTCCTCCGAGGAGTTCCTGGGTGCGTTCCACGGTGCGGACGTGATATTCTCGAAGGGGATGGCGAACTGGGAGACCCTCACGGAGGT
>JAUWDP010000179.1 GCA_030608725.1 Candidatus Bathyarchaeota archaeon | reverse complement strand
CCTTCTGCTCCCAGAACAACAGGTACTTCAAGGCACGTCACACAGCCCGGTCTAGAGAACTTCAACAGATAACGTTATTGGTGGACGCCGAGATGAACCCGGGGGGCACATAATCCAGTTATAATCTCGCCGCCCAACTTTCTCTGGAGGGCCCGTGAGGCCGCGTGAGGACCCCCCAGCATCCCCGTGGGACCCCTCAGCCGGATCATGCCACGGTAAGAAGGATGCTACCCCCGCATGAACGGTCCTGAGGAGCCCCTATAAGACCCACAGAAGCCCTACTCCATGAGGTGTACGCTTGAGCGATACGGTCGTTGCCATCGCCCTGACACTGGGCATGATACTCTCACTGGCCATGCTGTACAACATGAAGAGGGATACCAGCCCAAGGGGAGGACCCTAGCTCCCGCCACGCTGTCGATCTAACCGAGATACACCAAGAAACCGGCATTCATACCACCCTAAAGCCGTTAAAGATATAGCTGTCAAGCCTCCAGCGCGCGTGGCTCAGAGATAAGATTCATACACCGCCATTTTCACAATGACCTATGACGACACAGAGAAACATCCCACGCCCACTCCTCACAGGAATAGCGCTGATCATACTCGCCTCAGCCTACGCCTACTACCTGACTCCCACACAGGAATACAACGACGTCACGGTCGCGGAGGCCAAGGCCCTCATCGAGGGAAAGCCGGACATGGTGATCCTCGACGTCAGGACCCCCTCCGAGTTCGACGACGGCCACATCGAGGGAGCCATCAACATCCCCGTGGACTACCTGGCCGGAAGGCTCGACGAACTCAACAAGGACGCCGAGCTCCTCGTCTACTGCAGGACAGGGAACAGGAGCGCCCGCGCAGTGGGGATACTGGACGACAACGGCTTCACGAAGATCTTCCACATGGACGCGGGCATCACAGGCTGGATCGACTCCGGATACCCCGTCGTAGAATAAACTTATTTATCCACGTAGTCCACCACGAGCCCCTCCTTGGTGAGCGCGTAGAAATGCTTCCCGTCCCTCTCCTCCTTCTCGACGCAGAAGCCATACTCCAGGATACTCAGGTGCCAGGCGACGGTCTTCTCATCCAGCCCGGTAGCAACGGAGAGCGATCCCAGGGAGCCATCTCCGTCCTTCAAGGCCCTCAGGATCTCCCTCCTGACGGGGCTGTTCATGGCGCGGAGGTAGCGCCTGTGGTACTCCTTCGTCTCCTCCATGTCCCTGCCTATGGTCTTGGAGTCCTTATCCGACAAGATGCCTCGAATCCAACTCCCCCACGCTCCCTTAAACAATTACCGAAGGGGACGGGAGGGAGATCTAGCGTATTCTCCCGCTCATCGATTTACAGAAAGACTTTAAACTCTCGCCCGCATTTCCAAGGTGAGTCCAAGGCAGGACTTGGGCTCGAGACCCATCACACAATCAAATTGAAGGTTCAGACATGAGCGTTGACGATAAGAAGGACCTCAAGGAAGAGGAGTCCGAGGAGAAGGCAGAGGCAGCTCCCGAGGAGAAGCCAAAAAAGGCCACCAAGAAGAAGACTACCAAGAAAACGGCTTCCAAGGCAAAGAAAGCGGAGCCAAAGAAGGCTGCCAAGAAGGTGACCACCAAGAAGACGGCCTCCAAGGCGAAGAAGGCGGAGCCGAAGAAGAAGGCTGCCAAGAAGACCACTAAAAAGAAGACCACAAAGAAGAAGGCCGCGAAGAAGAAGGAGCCGGTGGTGGAGCCCGTCAAGGCGGGGGACTTCCTCCTGCTGGAGATGACCGGCAAGGCAGTGGAGACAGGCGAGGTCTTCGACACCACCGACGAGGAGCTGGCCAAGGGGGAGGGCATCTACGACGAGGACAGGACCTACGGGCCCCGGCTAGTGGTCGTCGGCGAGAGCTACGTCCTCAAGGGGCTCGACGACAAGCTCCCCGGCCTCAAGCTAGAAGAGTCCGCCGAGGTCGAGATCCCACCAGAGGAGGCCTTCGGAGTGCGCAACCCGGACAACGTCAGGACCCTGCCCTTCAGGATGCTCAGGTCGAAGGGGGTCAACCCCATCGTGGGGCAGCAGGTCGAAATGGACGGCAGGACCGCCCAGGTCCGCAGCGTCGGCGCCGGCAGGGTGCAGCTAGACTACAACCACCCCCTGGCGGGACGGAAGATAATCTACGAGGTGAAGCCCGCTTCCCGCTACGAGGGCGACGAGGAGAAGATACGAGCCCTCATCGGCCGCAGGTTCTTCGGCATAGACCTCAAACTGTTCAAGATAAAGCTCCTCAAGAAGAAGGTGCGCATCGAGATCCCCGAAGAGATATTCTTCGGCGAGAACATCCAGATCGCCAAACGGGGGGTCGCCATGGACATCCACCGCTACTTCGAGGACGTCGACGAGATCGAATACAACGAGATCATAAAACGCTCCTGAGAGGGGCACCTTGAAGGCTGAGGCCGTCGTCGTCGGCGGAGGTCCCGCGGGGCTCATCGCCGCCCGGGAGCTCGCCTCCAGGGGCGTCGAGGTCACGGTCTACGAGGAGCACACCGTCATCGGTGAGCCCAACCACTGCGCGGGCATCCTCAGCGTCGAAGGCCTCGCCAGGCTTTACGTCAGGCCCTCCCCAGAATTCATCCAGCACGAGGTCAGAGGAGGCGTCGCATACTCACCCGACGGGACGCCCATCCGAATCACCGGCAGCAGGACCCGGGCCTACATAGTAGACAGGGCGGCCTTTGACAGGCACCTCGCCGGGCAGGCGGAGGACGCCGGAGCCGAGCTGATCCTCGGACATCGCGTCCGAGAGCTTCTGGTCGAGGGAAACCGGGTCGCAGGCGTCTTGGGAAAAGATGGATCCGTGGACGCCGAGGTCGTCATAGACTGCGAGGGCACGGCGGGCTTCCTGGCCAGAAGCGTCGGACTCGGCCCCCCGGAGAAGGGAGTCCTCTCCGGCATCAACACCGAGGTCTCAGGCGTCGAGACAGAACCCGGCATGGTGGAGGTCTGGCTGGGAGAGGACGTCGCCCCCGGCTTCTTCGCATGGGTCGCCCCCACAGGCGATGACTCAGCCCGCTGCGGCCTCGCCTGCGAGAGCAGCGACGCGAAGGCCCTCCTAGAGAAGTTCTTAGAGAAACGCTTCGGCGAGACGGAGCACACCGTACCAGTCAGATGGCCAGTCCTCAAGGGAGGCCCGGTAGCCAAGACATACGGCGAAGGCCTCCTCCTCGTGGGAGACGTCGCGGGGCAGACCAAGCCAACCACCGGGGGAGGGGTGATCTTCGGGGGGCTCTGCGCCGTGGAGGCGGCTAAGACCGCCTGCGCCGCCCTCGAGGCTGATGACTGCTCCGCTGAGTACCTGAGCCGATACGAGACCGCATGGAGGGAGCTCCTCGGGAGGGAATTCAGCTCCATGATGGCCGCCAGGAGGTTCGCCGACGGGATCTCCGACGACAGGATGGACCGCCTTTTCGACTCCCTGAAGGTCTCTGGCCTAGAGGGGACCCTGGAGACGCTCGTCGAGGAGGGGGACATGGACATGCAGAGCGGGGTCCTCCGGTCAGCCCTGACCCATCCCGGGATGATCGGGATCCTGGTGAGCAGCCTGGGCAGGCTCGCCCTCGCCGAGCTGAGGAGCCTGTTTAACCTTTAAATAGATGGCTGTCGGCTTGATAGTGGACTGAAACCATGCAATCTTGTATCTCATGCG
>JAUWDP010000318.1 GCA_030608725.1 Candidatus Bathyarchaeota archaeon | reverse complement strand
AGGTTAGGGTTTGAAACTAAATGTCGGGGGACAGCGAATTAGGCTTCAGGGAGCTGCTCCAGAGGAGCATCGTGGACGGTATCCGGATTGAGACTCCCGTGATCCTCAAGGGGCAGTACAGGAGGACGTATGACCTGCTGAGGGACAGCATCGACGCCGGCGTCACACCGTGCCTGGTGGGGCCGCCTGGGGTGGGGAAGTCGCTCCTCGCCAGGAAGATAGCGGAGGACTCTGGGAGGGGGTTTTACGAGGTCTTTTTCGATGAGAATATGACGCCTTCTAGGCTTGTGGGGGCTTTCGACCCGGCCTTGGTGGTGAGGAGGGGGAGGACTGTGGAGAGCTTTGAGCCGGGCCCCCTGATGAGGGCGATGGTGGAGGGGGGTCTCTTCGTGGCTCATGAGCTGAACAGGGCGACGGAGTTCTGCCAGAACAGCCTGATCGCGCCCCTGGAGGAGAGGCACTACCATCTCTATCCCTTCGGCATGATTAAAGCCCACGAGAATTTTGCCCTCGTTGCGACTCAAAATCCCGTCGAGACCTCCGGGACGTACAGGCTTTCCCGGGTTCTGGTGGACAGGATCGGCTGTTGGATTAGGCTGGATTATCCGAGCAGGGAGACGGAGATTGAGATCCTCAAGGTGAACGTCCCGGCGTTCGACTTGCCTGAGGGCACCCTGAACAAGATCTATGAGATTGTCAACGATACGCGCGGTAACCCGGGGCTTGAGATACCTGCGTCGCCGCGGGCTGGGATCTACCTTACTCGTCTGGTCAATAAATATAGGGAGCGTTTCGAGGACGAGGATTCCGCCTTACGGTTTTTTGCTCCTTCTGTCCTGTTGAAAGAGATGAGGTCTAGGGACCCCCGGAAGAGTGTTGAGAGCGTCGTGGAGGAAATTTTGGAGAGGCGTCTGGGGTAGCCCTATGGGGTCCGATCAGCTCCGCTATCCTTTCAACATGATCCGGTTCTTCGTCCCCGAGTTCATAAGCCGGATGAGGGGGCGCGGAGAGGTTTCAGATAAGCCTAGTCCCAGGCAGTCGAAGGCTATGTGCAATCTCCTTCTCCCGGCGTACCTGAGGAAGGGGTATCTCTCCTTCGGGGACTTGGTGGAGATTGCGGTTTCGACATCCAGGGTGGAGAACCAGGCTCTGGCGGAGAGGTTGGCTTACGAGATCCTCCTCGATGTGGATGAAGCCGAGGAGGAGGCGATGTCGGAAGGAGACGACGCATTCTTGGGCTTGCTGTCCCAGAAGAGCGATGATCTCATCAGCTACCTGCCGACGGAGGAGGAGCCGGGTCAGGGAGAGCCCAAGGCGGTTTATGATTCGGACGTCGATCTCTTCAGGGAGTTCACGGGCAAGCCGGATCTGGGCGTGGGGCCGGGGGAGGACGAGCTCCTGAAGGTGGCCATCAGGAAGTACAAGAACCGGAGGGACGAGAGGTCGAGGAGGAGGCTTGCCGAGTACCTGAAAGTGAAGCTCCTGAAGCTGGGCAGGGAGTTCCAGATGAGCGCTGAGGCTAACAGGAGGCCGATCCTGAGGCCCTTCGAGCGAGGGGATGACCCGGATGACATCGACGAGGATAGATCCTTGGAGAATATCTTCGATCAGGGGAAGGGGATGGATGAGGTCGGCTACGGGGACTTTTTCATCAGGAAGAGGAACAGGAGGAAGAGGTCGATCATCTACGTCCTGGACATCAGCAACACGATGTTCTACGAGTTGGACGGCTTGACATCGATCCACTACTCCGTCTTGTCTCTGGTCCCCCTTCTTTGGGGACTCCGCAAGGAAAGTTTCGGCCTGATAATGTACGAGAGCAACAGCCACGTGCAGAAGAGCATCCACGAGGACAGAGACGTTGATGAGATCGTCGACGACCTGCTGGTACTCATAACTTCCACCACCGCCGAGGTGGAGAAGAACATCAGGGGGACCCGGGGAACCCGGACGTGGGGTGGGACCGTCCCTACCACGAGCCTGAGATGGGCCATGAGGCAGCTTGAGGAGTCTGACGCTAGGACGGAAAGGATCTGCTTCTACTTCAGCGATTTTGTGCTGCAGGATCCGGGGGACAAGCCCCAGACGGAGAACTATGAGATAATCGGGAGAATGGTCGAACAGGGGATACGGGTCGTGGCCTGCATCTCTCCCCTGGCCAATGGGAAGATATTCTCTCCTTACACCAAGGACTC
>JAUWDP010000303.1 GCA_030608725.1 Candidatus Bathyarchaeota archaeon | reverse complement strand
GATGGGAGCCTTGGAGAAGACGCTTAGACTGGAGGAGAATCTCGACCACGTTGGAATATGCTATAGAGACTAAGTCGCTTGTAAAGAAGTACCCCACGAGCGCCAAGAATAAGGGTCGCGGCAGAGGCCGCCGTGGTCACGAGGGAGGTATACGTTCTCTCACAGGCATTATCGACGCCATAAAAGGGATAAGGGGGCCCTTCATCGACGCCCTCGACGGAGTCGACCTCAGTATCAGGAGAGGGGAGATCTTCGGAATCCTTGGTCCCAACGGCGCCGGGAAGACGACTCTGATCAAGGTTCTTTGCACGCTTGTCCTTCATGACGGGGGTGAGGCCTACGTGAATGGCTTTGATGTTGGGAAGGAGCCATCGAAGGTGCTGGAGAATCTTCAGGCCGTCCTACCTGGGAGCAGGGGGTTCAACTGGAGACTGACGGGGAGACAGAACCTAGAGTTCTACGCCCTCCTCTACGGGCTGGATGATGATGTGGCGAAGAAGAGGATAGGAAACCTCCTGGAGTTGACCGGGCTCGAGGAGAGGGCGGACGACGGATACCAGCGGTACTCCACGGGGATGCAGCGGAAGCTTCTGCTCTGCCGTGGGCTGCTCAGGGACACCCCCATCCTGCTCTTTGATGAGCCGACGACAGGTCTCGATCCCCATGCTGCGGCCGATTTCCGGAGTCTGCTCCGCGACAGGCTGGTCAAGGAGGAGGGGAAGACGATCCTAGCCAGCACCCACAACCTCTACGAAGCCCAGGAGATATGTGACCGCATCGCCATACTCGACAGGGGAAAGATTACGGCCTGTGACACGCCGGATAACATCCGGTATATAATGTTCGACGAGAACACGTTCAATGTGACCTTCTGGGAAAAAGTCTACACCGAGGAGCATACGCGTATGCTCGATGAGCTGCAGGAAGTGTCAGGGATTTACGGTGCAACACCCCAGGTCGGTCAGGATGGAAGCTTCGAGGGGATCGCTTTCAGAGTCGACAAGAACATAGACCTGTCCGCAACCCTTGAAATAATCCTAAAGAGGGGTCTAAGAATAAGGACGGTGAACACGGAGGAACCCACACTGGAGGAAGCCTTCATAGCGATAACTGGTAAGCTGCCCGCTCAGCCTAGGAGGCGTAGGAGATGAAAATCCCCATAGCTCTGAAGCAGATATTCGCTTTCACCAAGCGGGATTTCTATAATTGGGCCTCCTACAAGACAGCTATGATCACCCAGATCATCAACATCGTGATCGGTGTCTTCTCATGGGGGATCAGGGCGTCCTATGTCCAGAGGCCTGTGAGCGAGATGTATGGCTGTGATTATCTTTCCTTCCTCATCGTCGGCATCACCATCGGAAACCTGATAATGCCGTTGGTGCAGGGCGTGCAGAGGCAGCTTAACCCTTGGACTCTGGAGACCATACTGATGACCAATCTGAGCATACCTGTGTTCGTGATAGGCAGCGTGATGTGGAGATACATCTTCTCCGTCCTCACGTTCATCCCATACATCATCCTAGGAGTGTATGTTTTCGGAGCGAGGCTGAACATAAACATCATATCCACCCTGCTGGCTTTCCTCATCTCCGCGGCGATATTGATGGGCCTCGCCATGGTGTCCACCGGACTGAGGATCGTCACCAAGTCGACTGACCCCGTCACCTGGACTATCAACGTCCTCCAGAACCTTCTGTCGGGGATAGCCTTCCCCGTAGTCTATCTAGATGTATTATTCTTCCCCGGGGTCTCCACTTTCTCCTGGCTCCTCCCCCAGACCTGGGTGTACCACCTCTGCCGCCTGTCGATGCTCACCAACCCCTCAATCCTCGACCCCGATATACTAGTCCAGTTCCTCAAAGGCTCAGTGTTCGCCATCGTGCTGTTCCCAATCGGCTACAAGACCTTCCAGTGGGGCGTCAGAAGAGCGAAGCGGGAAGGAACCCTCGGACACTATTAAAAACCATTCACTAGTAGACTTGGTAAACCAGGCTACAATTTTTAGATGAACCCCGTCCATTCGTTTATAAATTCATCTCCGGCGTGCGACGCGCGCACAGGTCATTCAATTCTTCACTTGGGGAAAGCGTGTGGACTAGGGGTTTCCAGGAATATTCTCTGGGTTCAACTTCTCCTTCTGGGCTTTTATGTAGTCTGGGCACTCCCTGAAGTGCTCAGCATATCCAGTGACCGAGCAGGTGGCATAGTACAACTCACCCTTCAACCCCCTGGTCACAAGTTTCTGGAGAAGGCAGTACCTAAGCACAGTAAACCCCGGCACTAGCCTGCTGTAAGGGCACATCTCACCTCCAGAGTCTACGTCATCCTCCACCAATACGTCAACCCCCAACACGCGAGCA
>JAUWDP010000321.1 GCA_030608725.1 Candidatus Bathyarchaeota archaeon | reverse complement strand
GCTTCTGGACGACGTTGTACGTGCCGTGGTCCCCGATGACGTTGAATCTGCCGCCCCCCATGCTCTCCACACGGCCGGTCCTCAGCATCCTCTCAGCCTTCTTGACCAGCCTGTTCACCGGCCTACGCCTGCGCATGGGATAGAATCGATGGCTTGCCCTAATTACGCTTACTGAAACCCGATGGGCGTGGCTTGTACTCGACGGGGAAACTATTTGTATTCATAGGGACAAGATCGTCTTGATTCTATGCCTAGAAAGATCAAGGGATATGCGGGGAAGTTCCTGCGCGTCGACATGTCCGAGGGGAAGCTCAGCGACGAGGTCTTCGACGAGGCCACGCTGAGGAAGTATCTCGGCGGCACGGGGATAGGCGCCAAGATCCTGTACGAGGAGGTTCCCCCGGACGCCGACTGGTCTGACCCCGTCAACAGGGTCACTATAGGCAGTGGACCCTTGGGGGGCACAGCTGTCGGGGGATCCGGAACAATATCCATCGTCACCAAGGGCGCCATGACCGGCGGATCCACGTCTGTCCAAGCCAATGGACTCTTCGGCGCCTACCTGAGGTTCTCCGGATACGACGGCATCATCGTTCAGGGGGCTTCGGAGAGCTGGAAGTACCTCGTGATTAGGGACGGAGGAGCCGAGCTGAAGGACGCCAACGAGATCATGGGCCTCGACACCTACGAGGTGAGGGACTACCTCAGGGAGTCCTACAACGTCAGGGGGAGGAGCGCCAGCGTTCTCTCCATCGGACCGGCAGGCGAGAACCTCGTCAGGTGGACGGGGATCTTCGTGGATCATGGTCACTCAGCCTCCCATAACGGCTCAGGCGCCGTCCTGGGCTCCAAGAAGCTGAAGGCGATCATGGCGTTCAGGAGCAGCGGTGGCCCCGAGATGGCGGACCCCGAGGAGCTGAAGGAGGTTGCCCAGAGGATGTACGAGGACGTGGAGTACTTCAGGGGTACTATCGGCCTCGTGGAGACCATGCAGAAGGCGGGGAGCGGCGTCCTGCCCGTGAAGAACTACACCACAAACGAGTGGTCGATTGAGCCCGACGAGATCGATTCCTTCTCGGAGGCCAGCATCAGGGAGAAGTACCAAGTGGCCCGGGAGCCGTGCTGGTCATGTAGGCTCCTCCACTGCGCAATGATGAGGGTGGAGGACGGCCCTTACGCTGGCCTCGTCGAGGAGCCCGAGTACGAGCAGATGGCGGCCTGGGGGCCTGCCATAGGTCAGACGAACGTCGAGGCCGCGATGATGCTCTCCGGCCTCACCGACAAGCTCGGCCTGGAGAACAACGAGGCAGGTTGGATGATCGGATGGCTCATGGAGTGCTGTGAGAGGGGGCTCATAACCGAGGAGCAACTGGGCGTAGACCTACGATGGGGGGACGTCGAAGGCACGGTCAAGGTGCTGAAGATGATCGCCCAGCGCCAGGGGATGGGGGACCTCCTCGCCGAAGGAATCATGAGGGCCTCCAAGGAGATAGGTGGAGACGCGGCCGACGCGGCCATCTACACGATGAAGGGGAACACCCCGAGGAGTCACGACCACCGAACGAGATGGGCGGAGATGTTCGACACCTGCGTCTCCAACACGAGCACCATCGAGACACACATGAGCGTGATGGGGCCGGGGGCCCAGGGGCCCGAGAACCCCATGGAGGTCTCCACTGAGGTAGCGAGGACAAAGGGACTGATGCAGCTCGAGGACTCAGCGGTCACCTGCAGGTTCAACACGAGGATGAACGCCAAGAACATCGCCGCCGCCGTGAGCGCCGCAACGGGCTGGGAGATGACGCCGGAGGAGGCGAAGCGGGTCGGCCTCAGGGCCGTGAACCTGATGCGGGCTTACAACCTGAGAGTCGGCATCGGCGCCGAGTACGACAGGCCCTCAACACGCTACGGCTCTACGCCCGTCGACGGCCCCACGGTTGGGATCAGCATCCTCCCCCACTGGGACGCCATGCTCCGCAACTACTACGGACTAATGGGATGGGACACCGAGACCGGGATACCCCTGCCCGAGACCCTGGAAGATCTTGGGCTGGGACACGTCGTGGAGGACATGGAGAAGCTCTGAAACCCCCCATTTTCCCTTTTATAACAGACTCTGGAGTTTTTACGAGAAAGAGATTCAAGTAATCCATTTTTTTGGTGGCTTAAAAACAT
>JAUWDP010000272.1 GCA_030608725.1 Candidatus Bathyarchaeota archaeon | reverse complement strand
GTAGAGCTCCTCGCAGTTCCTCTGCAGCTCCTCGTGGAGATCCCAGCTCTGCTCGGGGAGGCTGAAGACGAACTGCTCCACCTTGTTGAACTGGTGCATCCTAAAGAGGCCACGGGTGTACTTGCCGTGGGCGCCGATCTCCTTCCTGAAGCAAGGGCTGACGCCGCAGAACTTCATCGGCAGGTCCTCGGCCAGGAAGGTCTCGTCCTGGAACATGGCGCCCATGGCGTGCTCGCTCGTAGCGATGAGGTATAGGTCCTCCCCCTCGATTTTATACATCACGTCCTCGAAGTCGGCGAGGTCCGTCACCCCCTCGTAGGGTTTCCTCCTGATCATGTAGGGAGGCTCGATGAGCGTGAAACCCTTCGCCAGGAGGTGGTCGATGGCGTACCTCATGATGGAGTAGTCGAGGAGGGCCAGCTCGTTCTTCAGGTAGTAGAACCCGGAGCCGGAGACCTTCCCGGCCCTCTCCAGGTCCAGTATCCCGAGCTTCCCAGCTATCTCGGCGTGGCTCTGGGCCTCAAATGGGAACCTTCGGCGCTTCCCCCATCGCCGTATCTCGACGTTCTCGGTGTCGTCTATGCCGTAGGGCACCGACTCGTGGAGTAGGTTGGGCAGTCTCATCAGGGCGTCGTTGACCTTCCTGGCGTAGACCTCCCTCTCCGTCTCGGTGTTCACTATGAGCTTGGGGATGCTCCCGGCTTCCTCCCGGAGGGACGACACGTCTCCATCCTCCTTCATGACCTTGGCGATCTCGGAGGATATCTCGTTCCTCCTCCGCCTCAGCCTGTTCACTTCGGTGACCTGTTCACGCCACCGCGCGTCGTCCTCGATGAGGGCGTCAAACATCTTCAGCTTCTTAGAGTCATGCCTGCGCTCCAGGTTACGCCGAACCAGCTCAGGATTCTCCCTGATGAGCTTAATGTCCAACATTTCTCGGCACTACCATAAACCCTGTACTTCAACCCCTTTTTAGAGGTTACCCACACCCATTTTCACCCGCCTCCCACCCCCGGAGCCCTGCGCACCGCTTAAATCCGCAGTGAAGGAGCCAGAATGAGGATCATGTCCAACTATCAGATCGGGGCCTTCGAGGCGCTGGAGTGGGCCTGGCACATGCTCCGGACCCATAAGGACAACTCTGAGGGTGTTGAGGATGCTCGACGGATCATAAAGGACGTCCTCTCCGATATGGGAGAGGGAACCAGTATGAACTTCGGCGAGTACCGGCGCCATCCTAACAGTCAGGACCTCCAACAGAATATTATGGTAACCAGCTTACCCGCATCCAAGGAGTTCTCATAGCTCGTCAATAAACGGAGTTGCCTCTTCTCCCAATTCCTGGGGGGTATGGGTCACCATACGAACTATTATAGGCTGCATGAAACCTTGTCTCGAAAAGGGACCGCTTTGAAGATCAGACGGCTTAGCCTAGTCGAAGGCGCCCGGGAGGCCAGCGGGCTGACAGTGATCATAGACGTATTCAGGGCCTTCACCACCGACGCCTTCGTCATGGCGAACGGAGCGGAGACCATCCACCCCGTGCTCACCGTCGACGAGGCCCGGGAACTCCAGAGGCTCCACCCCGACTGGCTCCTCATGGGTGAGAGGGAGGGCATCAAGGTCGAGGGCTTCGACTACGGCAACTCCCCCCACGAGATCAGGGACGTCGACTTCACGGGTAGAACCCTCATCCAGACAACTGGCTCAGGGACCCGGGGGATAGTGAACGCCGTTAGCGCAGACGAGATAATCCTGGGGAGCTTCGTCATGGCCGGAGCCATCGTGGACTACATCAAGGAGGTCGACCCCGACGTCGTCTCCCTCGTATCTATGGGCTGGAACGGAAACTACCCCGCCATCGAAGACGAGCTCTGCGCGGAGTACCTCGAAGGCCGCCTCAAGGGCTTGCACCCTAACTTTAGTGAGATGCGGGGTAGAATCAGGGCGGACCCGCAGGGGGAGAAGTTCTTTGATCCCATCAAGTCCCAGTTCCATGAGGGGGACTTCCACACCGCCATGGATCTGAACAGGTTCGACTTCGTTCTGAAGGTGGAAGGCCGAAAAGAGCAGCCTTTCGTTACCCTGATACCCTAGGCTTTTAGTAGGGTTCGACCTTTTCAGGTAGGGAGACCACGCCTTGTCTTTATGGAGGAGCAGGCTGAGATTAGATCCCCTGGAGCCTTTGCTGGCTTCGAAGTATGAGGCGGTGCGGTACTTCACGAGGCGTGATCTACTTGGCGAGGATGTAGGACCCGTCAGCTCCCTCTGGGACCTCCCCGAACCCAGGAAGCTACTGAAGAGGCAGCAGGAAGACGGCTCATGGGTCTACCCCGGGAAGAACCCGGAGAGGTACCCGGACGTCAACTACAGGTTGCTGGAGACGTTCAAGCGTCTCAGGCTCCTCGTGGGCAAGTACGGCTTCGATAGGTCCCACCCTGCGATCGAGAGGGCTGCCGAGTACGTCCTCTCCTGCCAGACGGAGGAGGGGGACATCCGAGGCGCCTACGCTAGCCAGTACCACCCCCACTACGACGGCGTCTTCCTGGAGTACCTCATCAAGGCGGGGGTACCAAGACGACTCAAGGGTGAAACGGTGTCTTGAGTGGATGTTGTCCGTCCAGATGGACGACGGCGGGTGGGCTCACCCTATGCTGGCTGAAGGACTCAGCTGGGATGAGATGACAGAACTATCTAGCATCCATGC
>JAUWDP010000108.1 GCA_030608725.1 Candidatus Bathyarchaeota archaeon | reverse complement strand
GTTATTGAATGGCTTGATGACGTGCCTATAGTTGTACACCCTCATAAATGTGGTCAATGTGGGGATTGTAAGAGGAGCTGTGAAGTTGATGCCATTAACCTAGAAATCAAATAGGTTAAGCGTTTCCACTTGTGCGCGCCTTGTGTTATCGGCTATAGATGTTTGGTTATCTTTGGTTCAAGCATCTGCCTTGGCAGCGCACCAACTATTTGGTCCACTAGTTTTCCCTCCTTGAAAACCAGTAAGGTTGGAATACTCATTATACCATATTGAGCTGCTACCCTCTTATTTTCATCCACGTTCAGTTTCCCGAAGTAGATCTTTCCAACGTAATCTCGAGCAAGCTCTTCTACGACCGGAGAGACAATGCGGCATGGCCCGCACCAGGGAGCCCAGCAGTCGATAACAGACAAATAGTTACCCTCCGCAAACTTTTTGAATGTAGCATCAGTCAAATCAATAGGTTTTCCCAAAGGTTTCATAGGTTGTTTCTCTTCTTTGGCTCCATCAGAGATATTTCTCATCATCTCCTCTATTTTCCGTCTTTTAATTCTCTCCAGCTCTTCATCTTTCTCTTTACTCATTTCAGCACCTACATCAAAGTACATATTGCCTTCGCGAGGGGCAATATTTAAGATAATTAATATTGATTTCGCGCGCGCGCGGGATCTTCCATTCTCACCTCTTTCAGGCCAAATCTCACTAAAACTGTGCCACGTATTCCCGTATATGGTGCATTTAAAGCCGCTTCCGCGCGCGCCGGTTTAGGCTCAAGTTACTTAAATCTGCATCCTAACATATAGTATTTGATAGTGTCATGTCAAAGGGATACACTGGCAAGATTCTTCGCGTCAACCTCTCAAACGGGAGCATCACAGAGGAGGCACACGACGACACCTTCTACCGCAGGTACGTAGGCGGCTGGGGCATAATCGGCTACCACCTACTGAAGGAACTCAAGCCCATGATAGACCCCCTCGGACCTGAGAACAAGCTCATATTCGCAGCCGGCCCCATCACGGGCGTCCCACTGCCCGGGAACGGCAGGAACGCCGTGGGAGCCAAGTCCCCCCTAACCGGAGGCTTCGGGGTAGGGGAGGTAGGCGGATACTGGGGCGCAGAGCTGAAACACGCCGGATTCGACGGGGTGATCTTCGAGGGGAGATCGGAGGACCCCGTCTACCTGTGGCTGAAGGACGGAGAGGCCGAACTCAGAGACGCCGAACGCCTCTGGGGAATGTACACCAAGGAGACCCAGGAGGCGATAAGGGGAGAGCTGGACGACAACAGGGTCAGGGTCGCCAGCATAGGCCCAGGCGGCGAGAACAAGGTCCTCTACGCCTGCATCATAAACGATCTGACGGACGCTGTGGGGCGCAGCGGCCTCGGAGCCGTCATGGGCTCGAAGAACCTCAAGGCAGTAGCTGTCAGGGGCTCCGGGACGGTAGACGTGGCCGACTCCGAGAAGACGAAGGAGCTAACGCGGGTCGTGACGGAGACCATAGGAGCTCGGGCCTCCCGGCGGGAAAGCGGAGGTAAACGTCCACCCTACACTCCCAATGGCAACCTTCCCATAAGGAACTTCCAGGACGGCGAGTTCCCAGAATGGGCAGACATCACAGCAAGCGGGATGGTGAGCCTGGGCCTCATCAAGAGGGGGATGCACACCTGCTACGGCTGCCCCATCAACTGCAAGGAGCAGCCCCTGGAATTCGACGACCCACTGGCCCCCGACCCGGACTACTCCGCACCCGAATACGAGACCGCGGCCTCCCTCGGCCCATGCTGCGGCGTCGGCGACCCGAAGGCAGTCCTGAAGGGCCAGGAGCTCTGCAACGCCTACTCAATCGACAGCATCAGCACCGGGGTGACCATAGCCTTCGCCATGGAGTGCTTCGAGAGGGGCCTCATCGACGAGGGGGACACGGGAGGCCTCGAACTGAAGTTCGGCAACGGCGAGGCCATGCTGGAGGCGATAAGGATGATAGGGGAGCGCAGGGGCTTCGGAGACATCCTGGCTGACGGCTCCAAGAGGGCCGCTGAGAAGATCGGGGGCGACGCGTGGAAGTACGCTGTGAACGTCAAAGGCCAGGAGTTACCGATGCACGACCCCAGGCTGAAGAGGGCCCTGGGCTTAGGCTACGCTGTCTCGCCCACGGGTGCCGACCACATGCACAACATCCATGACACCATGATGGTCTCCGAAGTCGGAGTAGCCAGGATGAAGCCCCTGGGGATCCTCGAGAGCCTGCCCCTGGAGGACCTCAGCTCGAGGAAGGTGAGGATGCTTATCTACCACGTCAACCTTAGGGTGCTCGACAACTGCGCTCTCATGTGCATGTTCGCCCCGTGGTCGCCCTCCCAGAAGGTCGAGATATTCAAGGCGGTCACCGGATGGGACACCACACTCTGGGAACTGGCCAAGGTAGGAGAGAGGGCCATCAACATGGCGAGAGCCTTCAACATGAGGGAGGGCCTCACGGAGAAGGAGGACTGGCTGCCGCCAAGGATGTTCCAGCCTCAGAACGGGGGTCCCATACCAGACACAGCCGTTGACCCCAGAAAGCTGGGGAAGGCGAAGAAAACCTACTACCGGATGATGGGGTGGGACGAGAATACAGGCGTACCCACAGTCGGGAAACTGGAGGAGCTGGATATCCCCTGGGTCGCCAAACAGCTAGTCAACGTCTAACCCCACGCGCGCAAACGCGAAAAAATGACTTTATACCTGCATGACTAATAGAAGAAACCCGCTACCTCTATTCGTCCATCGTTTTTATATATGTGACAAGATCCACAGCTTCTCGCTTCATCTGGGGGGTCCCACCGGCCTCGGATAAAACGGTCATCAGCAGCCCTGCATCCCTCACCTGAACTCCACCGCAATAATCTACGCCACGCCTGAATAGCGGGTCAGGTACT
Source organism: Candidatus Bathyarchaeota archaeon (assembly GCA_030608725.1). Next base: position 2,061 of record JAUWDP010000108.1, on the reverse strand, counting down.
ATACTGACTGTAGGCCCCACGACCGCTACCTTCCGGGCGTTGCAAGAGAGTTCAAGGAGTCTGTCCAGTGTCCCGTTTGCCAGAGCTGAACCCGTAATGACAACAACATCGGACTCGGGCAGCAGCTCCTCGCACGCGGTGTCGGGGTAGACCCCATCCGGGCGCGGGCTACTGCGCTCAAGGATGTACAACCGCTTCGACTTCCTCCTCAGCGGCTCCATGAACGGCTTGATCATGCCAACCATTGACACTGTGTCCCCAGCGTCCACATCCAAGACGTTTATCAAATTCTCCCTGAGCAGTGGGTAGCGACCCGGATCCTTCCTGATGACCGACTGGCTGAGGGCGTTCAAGGTGGCGACGCCGAGAATCCTGTTGAAGAGGTTCCACGAGTCCGTGTAGGCGAGCAGCTCCGTTACAGGTATATCCGTGAGGTGTCCGGCGTCGTCCAGTATGTCACAGCAGTCGGGGCTGGTCTCAGAGATGAGGCTGTGGCAGACACCCGCTTCCCCGTTGGACAACTTCACTCCGGTGTAGCCCATGCCGAGCACTATCCTCTCCGCGGTAATGGATTCGAGGTCCACTCTAGCCTCCACGATCCCCCGGGCCTCCCTTAGAATGCTCATCGAGGAGGAGTTGGTACACCGGTTAAATATCTTATCTTCCCGGAGCTACTTGGCCCCCCTCAGCCTGAACAGCTCCTCTTACAATCCCCACATTGACCGCATTTATTGGGGTGTACCACTATAGGCGCGTCATCAAGCCATTCAATAACGCCGCGGCTACAAGCCTCAATGCATTTCTTACAGCCAGTACAACGGTTGAGATCGATTTTGATATTAATATTCATTTATTTCCACTGATTTTTTTAGCCATAATTCAAACTGTTTATTTAAACCATGCTTTGCGCGCGCGTTGAGATCAATGTATGCTCTTCTTTTTCGATCATTTACTCTGCCTCATCGTCTTTAAGTTGATCTTCATTAGGCAGGATCCTGATGATTTTGTTTATCGCTATCCGCAAATTCAGATTATCCACCCCTATCTCAAATGGCTTGCGAGCGATCGGGGATGTGAACGGCGTCTCAATCAGGAAGTGTACGCCCGTCTCAGCTATGGCGACGACCGTTCCTATTCGCACCCCGCGACAGTTGAACTCGACGCGGTCACCGATCTTCGGTCTTTCCTTCATCTTAGTTCGCCATTGTGCTCGCAAGCACGTATCTTTTTCAGGCAGTCCTCGAAGATCCTACCTATGGTTTTCGGTAATTTCCTCTGCCTCCTTGTCTTCTTCCTCTTCTCGGCGGTGCTCCTGCACTCCTCAAGACTCATTCACTTTTCCTCCATTGAGTTCAGGATATCCAGCAGAATAAATCGGTGGTATTGCCTGTCTTCAGCCTTCTCGTAGCACAGCAGCCTTATCATATCGCCAACCTTATCCCGGCGCTTCAACCAGGCCAGATTCTGCCTTGATGGATATTGACGCATTTCGTCCTTGAATTTCTCAGTATATTGCTCCCATTTCACCTCACCAGCCATATAGCCCTTCAGCAGTTCCTCGCTGGGGGCGAGAGATAGGTGGTGGACCATCTTGTGTTTTTTAACGAAGAAAGGGTATCTGCTGGCCACGCATAGCTTCAGCTCGTCTTCTGGGTATTCGTCGATCTTGGCGAAGTATCCCTCAAGAATCGTCATTGACCTTCGATCTCCTCGTACTGCTTGAGGAATCGTTCGTACAGGTCCACCGCTACAACCGTCAGGTATGTGACCTTCTCAAAAGGGCCTAGTGCGCTCGTACATCCACGCCTCCGGGGGCTTCAACTCGGCCGCAACCGCCAGGTGCTGGAGCCACTGCATCGGGGGCTTCAGCAGGCCGTGGCGCCCGCAATAGTAGTGGCAAGCCTTGTGGGTGCCTTTTTCGTGGCATAACCGCTCGAAGAAGTACTTCGTGATGTGGACGTCGCACGTCTCCAGATCGGGGCACGTCAAGGGTGAACCTCGCCGCGCGTTCGCGCGAGAACTTCTTTTCTGCTGTCGTACCCACATGAGTGACCCTTCAGG
>JAUWDP010000089.1 GCA_030608725.1 Candidatus Bathyarchaeota archaeon | reverse complement strand
ACTTCTTCCATGCGACCCTTGTAAGATCCCAATTAAAATTATGGGATGCATGGTTAGATCTCGCTCAAGCAAAGGCCGACGGGGATATCACCCAGGCCCAGTTCGTCGACCTCGTCGATCAGCTGAGCAACCCCCTCCTCTTAGAGTTCACCGACCCAGACACCGGGGAGACGGAGACCTTCACCGAGGAGTATGCCCAGTCGATAGCCAAAAAGCTGATGACCGACGTCACCTTCAAGACCAACCTAGTCGACGAGTGGATCGAGGCGTCAGAGGTCAGGTACGACTCAGTCAGAGCCCAAGTGGTGGCCCTGACCCCGTGACACGCTACACTTAACATGCCGAAATGAGGATTCCTCAAGTGGACCTCAGGAAGACCTTCAGCTCTCTCAGGAGAGAGATGGACTCGATGACGGCCATCCAGTCCCTGGTGGCCTACTCGATCCTCATAGTCTTCCTCATCGCGCCCATCGCCCTCATGATCAGCCAGGCCTTCCTCCTGAGGGGCCAGTTCTCCCTCAGCTGGTTCATGAATCTACTGAGCAGCCCCGAGTATGTCTCCTTCACCCCCAGGGGCGGGAGGCTGTTCGATGTGCGCAGGGGAGTTATGTATCTATGGGGCTACGACTACGGTATCCTCCTGAACTCGCTGATAGTAGCCTTTATGGTGACCATATTCTGCTCCATCATCGGGGTCGTGGCGGCGATGCTAATGGGCCGCTATAGATTTCCCGGGAAGGGCTTATTCAGGGTGCTCCTCCTCGTCCCCCTCCTGGCGACCCCGTTCGTGAACGCCTACGTGATAGGTAAGCTGTTCAACCCGAGGGGAGGGCTGATCAACTACATCCTAGTGGACCTGCTCCACCTGCTTCCCTGGAGGCTCGACATCGACGGCCTCGTGGGAGTGACCCTTGCCCAGACCCTCTCCTATTATCCCATCGTGTTTCTGAACGTCTTGGCCTCCCTGAACAACATCGACCCCAGCGTCGAGGAGCAGGCGGAGAACCTCGGAGCGAAGGGGTTCAGGCTGTTCAGGACCGTCACCTTCCCCCTCTTCCGTCCTGGGCTGGCCGCAGGGGCCATCATCGTCTTCATCTTCAGCCTTGAGGACCTGGGCGCCCCCATCGGCTTCACCGGGGCGAGGGCGAACCCCCTGTCAAGGAAGTTGGTATCATATCAAATATACAGTTCATTTGCTGAGGCCTTGACCGGCAGCATATCGCCGAAGATCCTAGCCCTGGCGGTCATCATCCTCGTGCTGGCTGTCGTCGGCTTCCTAGCAATACGACGATACGTCAACCTCCGGACCTACGCGATGCTGAGCAAGGGGGGCCGATGGAGCCCGCGGCTGAGGACGCCTTCTCTCGCCACCCAGATTACCATCATCGTCTTCCTCGTCTTCTTTGTCACCTTGGCCTCGATGCCCCAGATAGGGACGGTGCTCCTCGCGACCACCAACTGGGCCATCAGCGGCACGCTGCCCACCAAGGTGACGGGTGAATACCTTGCCACTCTGATCACCAACCCAGACGTGTCCCGGGCGATCGTGAACAGCCTCATCTACTCCGGCTTCGCCGTGGTGATCATGGTCCTTGTCGGGGCGAGCATCGCATATGTGGCCTCCAGGAAGAATCTGCCCGGGAGCTCCGTCCTCGACGTGCTGGCCACAATCCCCGTTGCCGTGCCAGGCATAGCGTTGGCAGTGGGCTACTTCATGTTATTCTCCTCAGGGGTCTTCAGGGGATCTCTATTGGATCCCCTTCTCGACCCCGCCCTCCTCCTGGTGTTCGCCTATTCAATAAGGCGGCTCCCCTTCACCACGAGGTCGATCTCCGCGGGCCTCCAGCAGGTGGACAAGAGCCTCGAGGAGTCCTCGATGAACCTAGGCGCCAACAGGCCCACCACATTCTTCAAGATCGTGCTGCCCCTCATCGCCGGCCACATCCTAGGCGGGAGCATCCTATCCTTCGTCTACTCGATGTCGGAGGTCAGCACCAGCGTCACCCTCGGGGCGTTCAGGGAGGACAGGGTGCCCATCACCTTCTTCATCAGCCAGATCATCTACGGGGCCGCCGCGGTGGGGGCGGTGAGCATCGGGGCAAGCCTTTGCGTCCTGCTGATGGCGGTCCAGATAACGGCCATGGTCATCTCCAACTACGTGCTGAAGCAGAAGGTGGCATTCCTGGGAGTGTAGAAAATGGTTGAAGTAGTTCTGAAAGGAATCACGAAAAGGTTCGGGGACGTGGTCGCGGCTGGCGACGTGAACCTCAAGATCGAGGACGGGGAGTTCTTCACCCTCCTGGGGCCCAGCGGCTGCGGGAAGACCACCACGATGAGGGTGGTGGCGGGTCTGGAGTATCCGGACGAGGGGCGGGTCTATTTCGGGGACGAGGACGTGACAGACCTTCCGCCGTATAAGCGGAATACGGGGATGGTCTTCCAGAACTACGCCCTCTGGCCCCACATGAAGGTCCACGAGAACGTGGCCTACGGCCTCAAAGTGAGGAAGATATCCAACGAGGAGATCAAGGACAAGGTCCAAGAAGTCCTGGAGCTAGTCAAGCTGGGCGGCCTTGGAGATCGGTTCCCCAGCCAGCTTAGCGGGGGCCAGCAGCAGAGGGTAGCCCCTGGCCCGGGTGCTAGTCATCAACCCGGATCTCCTCCTCCTAGACGAACCCCTGAGCAACCTTGACGCGAAGCTCAGGGTGGAGATGAGGGAGGAGATCAAGGACCTCCAGAAGAAGCTGGGGATCACCACCATCTACGTAACCCACGACCAGGAGGAGGCGATGGTCATCAGCGACCGCATCGCCATCCAGGACCACGGAGTCATCAGGCAGGTGGGCTCCCCCTTGGAGATCTACAGGAGGCCCAACAACATCTTCATAGCTACCTTCATCGGCAGGGGGACCCTGCTCGAGGGGGTTGTGGAGAACGCAGGAGAATCCATACGGGTCAAGGTAGGGGACTCGTACGTCCACGGTGTGGCCTCCACCGCCGACATGGACATACGGGAAGGCGATAAAGTTACATGCGTCCTGAGGCCCGAGAGCTTCATGGTGAAGACGCCTGACGAACCCCACAACGTTTTCGAGGGCGTCACAGAGTGGGCTGCCTTCGTGGGCCATCACACCGAAGTCCGGATAGACGTGAAGGGGAACAAGCTCCTCGTCGACGTCCCCTCAGACATCGAGACGCCGGTGGGCGAGACGCTCAGGGTCTACCTACCCCAGAGCGACACGGTTATACTTCCATTGGAGGATGATTGATGATGAAACCCGTCATAAAGAAAACCCTGAAACCGATCTCAGCAATCCTGCTGGTTCTGTTTGCGGTCTGTACAATTATCATTTCGGATGATGCATGGATCTATGGCCAGACGCTGGTGATCTACACCTCTCCTGTAAAATACCCCCTGCCTACATGTCCTGAGCCCGTCCTCCTAGGAGGCACTCTGAGAGTCGAGGTTGATGTCGGAGCAGGCGCGGACGGATGGACGGCGAGATTGTTTTCCAAATATGTTTCCTCACCGCTCATAATTGAGAACAGCAGCTATTCGACTGCGAGGGGCTGGACCCTGTTCTTCCAAGTCCCCGGAATCATGCGTACTGGGCTCTATTCACTCAACTTGGAATATAGCGATGGGAGAGATGATATAGATCATGTTCAGCCCAGATGCGTGTGGGTTCTTGAAGAATGGCCTGAAAAGTTCACGATAGGCCATGTTACGGACACCCACTTGGCCGACGGCGCCGATGTCTTCGCCACAAGTTTCTATGAGGCCAACCTGATCCGACCCGACTTCATCATATTCACGGGAGACATAGTGGATCTGGAGACCACGGCCAGCGCTTGGAGGTACTTCCAGGCCATACTGGACTGGCTGGAGGTCCCCGGCTTCTTCCTCCCGGGGAACCACGACTACGGCTCAGGATCGATCTACTACCAGCGCTACGCCGGGCTGACCAACTATTCGATCACGCTGGGAGACTTCCTCTTCCTGGCCCTCGACTCCGATGGCGGAGGCTACATGACCCCGGAACACCTGCGATGGGCTGAGGGGGTCCTGCAGCGGCACCCGGACAAGGTCAAGATAATCGGATTCCACCACCCCCTGTTCAGTGCGGGTGACGGAGGAGAAATTACGGGAAGCTGGGAGAATATGGGGGACCTTGAGGACTATATGTATTTCACATGGAAAGAAAACATCGGAGTCGCTGGCGAGCTGCTCAGGCTGGTTGAGGAGTACGACATCAGACTGATCCTGACTGGCCACGTCCACAGGGACGTCATCTACATCTACAACGAAAGGCACCACTTCGTCACCACGGCCCCATCGGGGGGAAGCCTACCTTCGGGATATTACCCCGGCACCCGCCTCATCGAGGTTGATTCAGAGGGTAACATCGGATACGACGAGTATACCAAAGCGGGGATGTTCGATCCGCCCAACTCGATCCCTACCGGGTACGTCGAGTGGTACTACAAGACATTCAACGACGGGACCGGAACCGCAGTCTCAGCCATCGTGGAGAACGGCCTCAACCGGGATCTGACGGATGCCGTTTTGGAGTTCGTGGTCAGCGGGGAGCACCCTGTGGAGGACTATCAGTTCTACCCGGCCCAACCTGAAGGAGTCGAGACGGTGACGACGGAGGCAGGCCACTACTTCATTGCGACGCTGGATATTCCCGCCAACAGCATCCTGAACCTGACCCTCGCCGCGGAGCCAGACGAGGCCAAACCCTCGATCCAAATAGGATTCCCCATGGAATACGAACCGGGGGCAGACATCTCTGTTACCATTGACGTTGAGGACACTGGCTGGGGCGTTAGGACAGTGACTGCCACGTACTCGACTGATGGGGGGGAAGCCTGGACTCCTGTGGATCTGTCCTTCTCTCCAAGAGTCAACAAGGACAACTATGTTCTCGAATACCCAGAGACCCACTATGATTTCACGATACTGGACGCCCCTGAGGGGTCGGAGCTTCGGGTCATGGTGGAGGCCTGGGACTTCGCTGGCAACAGAGAGACGGCCCTGGGAAGTTTCTCCGTCAGCGCCCCGGCTCCTCCCACCTATACGTTGTCAGTTGACTCGTCTCCCATCGACGGTTTCTCCTTCACCCTGGACGGCGTTGGATACACGACTCCATACTCCGAGAGCCTCGAGGAGGGTTCCTACACAATAAGCATGTCGGAGGCGTTGACCTTCGAAGGGAAAAACTACACCTTCACCGGCTGGGATGACGGCGTCACTGCAGAGGAGAGGGTCGTCGACCTGAACGAGGATACCGAGCTGAGCGCTGGCTACGAAGAGGTTCAGGTGGAGGAACCCGAGCCGGAGCCGGGGCCAGAACCTGGACCCGATCAAGAAGAGGAGCCAGAGGAGCCGAGGCGAGGAATTCCTATACCGTTTGTTCCCGTGCTGCTGGGTGTGTTGCTTGGAGTTCTAACTATCTTCCACCTGAACAGGCGGAATTAGGTCCTCTTATTAAGAAAAATGCCCCGAAAGGGGGGGCCTCAGGGGCTGCCCCTTGGTTCGCCTGAGTAGATGTCCAGGGGGGTCTGCCCGGTGAGCTTGGACTCCTTGATGAGGAAGTCCCTGAGCTCGTCCTCTTCAGTGA
>JAUWDP010000213.1 GCA_030608725.1 Candidatus Bathyarchaeota archaeon | reverse complement strand
AGCTCGACGAGGTCTAGGACCTCTATGTCCACCTCGTGTGCCCTTGTGCTGTCCACGAAGGCAAGCTTGCAGGCGGGGCAGGCGGAGGTGATTATCTCTGCTCCCAGGGACTTGGCTTCATCCAAACGCTTCTTGGCTATGGCAAGCCGTGTCTCGTTGTTCGAGGCCTGGAGGAGGCCGCCTCCGCCGCAGCACCTGACGTCGATGCCGTGCTCGGCGAACTCCACCCAGTCGCTGGCGAGGTATGCCAAGATCTTCCTGGGCTCCTCTATGAGTCCTCCGAGGCGGGAGAGCTCGCAGGGGTCGTGGTAGATGACCCTCTTGTCGGTCTTCTCGGGCTTCAGCTCCCCTGACTCCAGCTTCTCCAGGAGGTACTCTAAGGTGTGGAGGACCCCGAATTTTAGGTCATGGCCGAGGAGCTTGGGGTACTCCCACTTGAACACCCTGTAGCACCCTGAGCAGCCCGTGATCAGCCTCTTGACACCCCTGGACTCGAGGACCTCGACGTTGTGCTTGGCGTACTCCTTGGCACTGTGCTCGTCCCCTGCTAGGAGAAGAGGGCTTCCGCAGCACCACTCGTCCTCACCTAGGAGGGTCCAGTCCTCGCCGAGCATGTTGAGTATAGAGGCCGTTGCGAACGCCACCTCGTGGTTAGCGCCCTTGAAAGCCGTGGTGCACCCGACGAAGTAGGCTACCTCGGCCTCGTCCTTCTCGGGTATCTCCTCGAGGTCTGTGAAGTCCGCCCAGTCGAGGCGTGAGTCGGGGTCGAGGCCGTAGGGGTTCTGGCTCTCGTCGAGCATCTCCTCAAGCATCCCGACGTTGCGGGGGGTCCCTTCGAGGTCGTGGACGATCTCCCTGACCCTGCTCCAGAGTTCGTGGGTTTGTATGCCGAAGGGGCAGACCTCCATGCAGCGTCCGCAGAAGGTGCAGTTGAACGCGCTGTCCGAGAGCTCCTCGACCTCCTCGTCCGTGACGGGCTTGGGGCCCAGGATGCGCGCCCTCAGCCCGTGCTGCTTGTCGTAGAGCTTCACGGCCTTGGAGGACCTCACCCCAGGGGCGTGGCCGGGTTCCTCGGTCTCCATGTAGACGGGGCAGTGCTCCGTGCAGAGGGCGCAGTGGGCGCATGTGTCCAGCTCCATGAGTTGGCGCCTGGTGAACTTGCCCAGGGCCTTCTTGGCGTCCTTAGATGTCATACTCTCTCCTCCTTGAGCCGTAGAGGGCCGAGGTGACCACGCCGCTGACGACGTGGACCAGCTTGCTCCAGGGGATGTACATCACCAAGAGCTGTGTGAAGAAGACGTGCCAGAAGAACCAGTGGTGGCTGGGCACCTTCTCCAGGTGGAGGACGATTAGGTTGGGTATGAATACGACGCTGTAGGTCTCCGTTGGGATCGCCTCGGGGGGGAAGATCCTCATCCCCTGTCCCAGTATGCTGGCGATGAGCAGGATGACTAGGGCCCAGTAGTCGTTTGCCAGAGACTGCAGCTGCTTCCCCTCAAGGCGGGTCCTCCTGTAGAGGAGGTAGATCTGGGTCGCCAAGAACATCCATCCCATGTATAGGGGGAGGGTGTGGACCATGAACTCCGCGAAGCCGTGGCCGAGGACCTCGAACATGGATGCCGACCAGAGGTGGAACCCCCTCATGTGGCCGAAGAGGATGCCCCCGGTTCCGATGTGGAAGAGGACGAGGACGAGCCACATGAGCTTATCCGTCTTGTATGTCTTCCTGAAGAGGACGACGTCGAGGACGACGTACTTTAGTGCTGAGGGCCAGTGGAGGGGCGGGCCTTTGGGGCCCTTGGGGGCCGAGAGCCATCTCTGGAGCCTGTATGCGACGCCGAGGAGGAATACGGCGATGGTTATGTAGGGCAGCTTGGTGACGAAGAATGAGTATAATGCTGAAAGGGCTCCGTTCAAAGCCATTCTCGTTCCTCCTTCTATCTTGTCGGAGGTATTTATTGGTTAAGCCCCTGGGAGGGGGGGCTGAAAGATTTAAATCTGGTCTCGCAATATGGGTGTTTCGAGTGGGTCCGTAGCTCAGCAAGGTTAGAGCGGTGGCCTCTTAAGCCATTGGCCGAGGGTTCGAATCCCTCCGGACCCGCCATATCTTCTCATGTCACGCCTTCACCTCATGGAAACTTACAATCAATCCAGAGAGGAGATAGGTTTCCCTGTGAAGTTTCAGCGATTCATAACAACTTATATGACAATCACGTCTCAAATGCGTTAATCCGAGATGTTGATGAGCACCACCCCGATCCTGATCCTGCTGGTAAGCAACCTGTTCATAGGGATGCTCATAATGTGGTTCGTCTACCGCGTGACCATGAGCGAGGGGGAGAAGAAGATAGAGAAGCTGAGGACCTCCCTCAAGAACAAAGACGCGAAGCTCAAGGACCTGAAGGAGGAGATGCTGGAACACGAGTCCAACATAGAGGGCCTCCAAAAGGCGATCGCCAAGAAGGATAATAACATCCGCCAGATCTCCGCCCAGGTCAAGGAGAGAGACGACTCGGTGAGCGGCCTCAACCGGGATCTATCAGATCTACGCGCCAAGAGGGACAACCTGAACGTTCAACTGGACAAGAGGGAGCAGGCCGTCAGCCTCCTGAGGGACCAGATCAAGGAGAAGGATGATTCAATCAAGCACCTGGAAGAGGACCTGAACACCCTCAAGGAGGAGAAACAGACCTCGATCGCTCGGGCGGAGAAGGCAGAGGCAGGGATCCAGGAGCGTGAGAAGGCGATCGAGGAGAAGGACAGCTCCATCGAACTCATGAGGGAGGATCTGGCGGCTCTTGAGAAGAGGGCTCAGGACGCTCTCACCCGAGCGGAGGCCGCTGAGGCATGTATAGCCAAGCTTGAGGAGGCGTTGGAGGAGAGTGCCCAGGAAGCGGCCTCTCAGAAGGCGAGGATACGCAGCATGCAGGACGATCTCTCGGTAATCGACGGCATCGGCCCTCGGATCTCCTCTGTGCTCAGATCAAAGGGCATCACCTCATTCTCAAAGCTGGCTGAGAGCGAGGCCGAAGAGATACGTGGCATACTGGTTGCCGAGAACCCCAGCCTAACACGTTTAACCGATCCATCGACCTGGCGCGAGCAGGCTATGTTGGCTACGGACGGCGATTGGGAGGGTCTCAAGGCTCTTCAGGACAGCATCAAGGAGGAGAGACGGGCAAAGGACCTGCTGAAGCGAGAGGCCCAGGACGCTGTCGCGGATGCCACGATAGTCGTGCAGTCATGATGAAGGCCCGCTCTACTGTCCTCTATCCTTTCCTGAGCTCCACGTGACTCACTTTGACTGTTCATCACCGGGTGAAGGATCCTCCATCATGTATCTCCTGTAGTCG
>JAUWDP010000105.1 GCA_030608725.1 Candidatus Bathyarchaeota archaeon | reverse complement strand
GATGAGGTCCGCGCGCTTCCCCTCTTCCAGGGATCCAACTTTATCGTCGATGCCTAGGACCTCCGCGCCCCTCCTCGTCGCAAGTTCCAGAAGCTCGTAGATGCTGGGCCTCCTCGTCAGTCTGTTACCTGCGAGCATCCCTAACGAACCTCCGACGCCCCTCGCTCTGGCTTTCTGTCCGGCTATGTTCTCCCTTAGGAGCTGGAGCATGTCGTGGAAGTAGTCGTCGGTCCCGAGGCCGACGGGGATGCCGAGGTCTATCCAGCGCGTGAGGGGGTTCCTGACAGAGCGGCAGTGGAGTATCCCCATCCCCGACTCCTCTATCATCTGCGTGTCCCTCTCAGTGGCGTAGGTGCAGTGAGCTCCTGTGAGCTTCTCGTTGAGGATGCCCAGGTCGTGGAGGTGCTGGGGCGGCGTCTTCCCGTAGAGCCTCTTCACCTGCTGGATCTCCCTCCAGCTCTGGGAGAGGTGGGTAGTGACCTTGAGCCCATGCTCCTCTGCGTACTCCTTGCATTTGAAGTAGGTCTCTGGTACAGCCAGATCTGCGGCCTTGGGGGCCATGATGGTGGTTATCAGGCCGTTGTTTCCCCCCTCCCAGTTCCTGTGGAGATCTACGGCCCGCTTGTATGCCGCCTCGCCTTTCTCGGGGAGGTACTCGTAGACCCCCTCCTTGAGCCTGTTCAAGTCGACCTCTTCGATGTCCGCCCCCATGATCATCCTGTTTCCCGCCTTTTCCACGGCCTTCGCGAAGCCGTCAGGATAGGTGTAGATCAACATAGCGGTCGTGGAGCCGCCGTGGATGAACTCTGCACAGGAGGCGAGTCCCAGCCACTCCATGTCATCGGGTCTGCGGTAGCCTTCGAGGGGGAGGTTGACGTTGTAGAAGTCCCCGATGAGTTCGTAGACTCCTCGGAAATACTGCTGCAGGTGGGTGTGGACGTTAACGAACCCGGGTATTACTACCTTGTTTCTGGCGTCCATGGTGTATTCGGGGCTCCGAGGGGCCTTGACATCTTTCCCTATGCTGACGATCTTGCCGTCATCGATGTACAGGTCTCCCGATTTGTAGACTGTTCGGTCCCTGTCCATTGTCGCTATGAAACCATCTTTTATCAGGATATCTCCCATCGCAGATACCTGGTCTTCAATCTGTTTCCCTATATAATAGAATTAAGAGCGAACCGTGCTTGATCTGATATCTTCGTTAAGTTTCCGTCACCTGGGGAGGCTTATAGTGAAGGTCGTTCCCTTTCCCTCAGTGCTCTCCACGCTTATTGAGCCCCCTTGGCACTCTACCAGCTTCTTGCATATGGAGAGCCCGAAGCCCATCCCCTTCGCCTTCGTGGTGAAGAGGGGCGTCCATATAAGTTCAAGGACGTCTTCTGGGATGCCTTTTCCTGTGTCTGATATTGATATCGTCTTTTTTGCTCCTTCTTCGCGGCATTCGATGCGGACCCTTCCACCTGAGGGCATTGTGTCGACTGCGTTTGTCAACATGTTTATGATGACTCTTTTCATCATCTGGGGGTCGACCTCTGCCTCCATCCTCCCTAGTTTCGTTTGGTCGATGACGATGTTCTCAGGAATCTCAATGGACTCCAGGGCATCACCCACAATCCCCCTAAGATTCATTCTGTAGAACTCTGGCTGAATCTTCTTTGAGTAGTCCAGGAGGTCGTTAACGATCTTGTTGGAGTACTCGACGTTTCTCTCTATGATATCCAGCATCTTGTTGGCGTCCAAGTCGTTTGTTGAGGCGTACTTCTTCTTCAGGAAGTAGGTCGCGCCCATGATCCCGGTGAGAGGATTCCTTAGGTCGTGGCCTACCATGGCCGCCAGCTCTCCGATGGCCGCCATCCTCTCGGCCTCCTGGAGCTCACTGGTTCTCTTTTCGACAAGATACTCTAATCGTTCTGTATGTTCCCTTAGCTCCTTCTCCATCCGCTTTCGCTCAGCCATACTCCTAACGAAGGATAGTGAAGCTGGTTGCCCCTCGTACTCTATCAGGGACACGAAGGTTTCAACGTCGAGCGTGGAACCGTCATGCCTGAGGATCCTGAACTCGTAGCGTCTGTCTATATCTTCGCCTCTCTGCCTGCTTAGTGCCCGCTCTCTGATCATGTCCCTGTCCTCGGGGGCGACGAATTCCATGGCTTCTCTCCCGATTAATTTTGAAGGGTCCTTGAGTCCGTGTAGCTCCGCCATTGTTCCGTTCGCGTAGACTATCCTTGTACCAACGATGACGGTCACCGCGTCCATGGACTCCTCCAGGAGGGTTCTGAACTTTGCCTCGGATTCACGCAGCTTCTTCATCTTTTTAAGGCGGCTTATAGCCGAGGCGACGTGGTCAGCGAAGGTCTCGAGGAGCCTAATGTCCTGTGGTGTGAAGGCGTCAACTTCCTCGCTCTCGAGGTTGATTACTGCCTCAACCTCTCCTTCGATGATTACGGGTACTACAAGCTCTGAGAGGCTTGTCGTCTCTCCGTTGATGTATGCTGGGAGGTAATCCCTATCTTTACGTGTGTCTCGGACAAGCTGGGGCTCTTGTGTCCGAAAGGCTCTGACGGTCACCCTTGGGCCATCAACAGGCAGGTCCTTGTTGTTGTCGATGTTGATCCCCTTTATTGATATTGGTCGCACCATTCCGTCTTCGATGATGCTGAAATCTCCCCTGGGGAAGCCCAAGACCTCTCCAGTGATCTTCAGTGTTGTGTCCGCGATCTCCTGAAGAGAACTGACGAATACGAGCTCATGGGCGTGTCTGTGGAGGGCTTCGAGTCGTTTCTCATAGGTCACCCGCTCAGTGGCATCCCTGATGATGCCTTCGTACCCTCGGGCCCTTCCTATCTTGTCCCTGAAGGTGCCCAGAGACGCGACTATCCAGCGCTCTGAGCCATCGGGTCTCCTGAACAGCACCAACTTGTCTCGTAACTCACCCGTGTCCATGACTTCCGCAAGGACTGCTGTTATCTCTTTGTTTGGTACACGGTCTTGGAGGACTTGAATACCTCCTTCGAGGAGCTCTTTGGTATCTAATCCCAAGATCTCGGTGAAGGCTGGGTTGAATATTATGAAGTTACCCTTGAGGTCGATCTGGAATAGGCCGTCCCTGACAGAGTTGAAGAGCTCCTTGTATCTCCTCTCGAGTTTTTTTGTGCCCCTTTCAATGAGGGACTCTATCTCATCGGTGCGTGACTGAGCCTCGGAGACCCCACTGTCTACTACACCCAACCTCAAGCTTCTCATCTCAAGAGTTATTTATCGTCGTGCGGCCCGTGGACTCCCCGAAACCTCTGCCCTTGTCGAAGATTCACGGAATCTAAGCTATTTTAAAATGAATTATTATAGAATTTTGAATCTATAACATCTAGGCGGAATCTATATCACGCGTTCTTAGGCCCTTGCTCCCGTAGGCCGTCTATCAGCTGGCAGGCCCTGCAGACTGTACCCGTCGTGGGCTCCCCGCATTTGGAGCAGGTCCCCATCATCGTTGTCTCCCCCCTCTCTGGGGTGAGCTTTATAGCGGTCCTGTAGACCGTGAACATTGTGCCGGGGCGCTTAGCCTCCATCCTGCTGATGAACCCTCTGACGTCGTTCCGCATCGCCTCCCCGGCGTAGGGGCAGGGGAGCTCCTGGAACCTGAAGCCCTCTAGGTACGCGTAGAGGGCGGACTCCCTCTCGGGGACCTCGCAGTAGGGTTTTATCCTCCTAACGAAACCCGGGAGGTCGCTTCCCCCGGGGTTGACCCTGGAGAGGCTGTTGACGTCTCCCCGCAGCACGTTGAGGAGGGCCGTCTGGGCCATGTCGTCCAGGGTGTGGCCCGTAGCGAGCCTGTCCGCTTCCACCCTCATCGCCGCCTCGTTCAACGCCCGCCTCCTCAGGACGCCGCAGTAGGTGCAAGCCCCGAGCTCCCTGGTGCTGGCTGCGATCTCGTCCATCGTCAGCCCGAACAGCTCCTTGAACGAGATGACGAGATGCTCCACGCCGAGGTTTCTACAGGCCTCCGTGGCGATGGAGATCGCTTCGTCCCTGTATCCTCGCACCCCCTCGTCGATGGAGACCGCTATGATCTCGGCCTTTGGGTAGCTCTCCTCGATCTCCGCCAGTATGTGGAGGAGGCCCAGGCTGTCCTTGCCTCCAGAAACTCCCACGGCGACCCTGCTGTCGTGCTCAAGCATCTCGAATCTGGCGATGGTCCTCTCCACCCTCTCCTTGAGGGACCTCTTGAAGCAGGTAGAGCAGAGCCTCTCCCCGCTGTAGGGCCTGAAGTAGACGGAGTTACGCTCGGCGCACTTTGTGCAAACAGGGGGTGTCTTGGTCAAAGTCTGTCGATCGAACTCTGGTGGAGCCTGATATAAGTCCTACCCGGGGGCTCATCCGCCGTGGGTCACGGATAGGAGGACCAGTGTGTCGCCGTCCCTCAGGGGCGTCTCCAAGCCGAGAAGGTTGCCGACCTCGACCCCGTTCAGCAGGATGAGGGTGTTGGTGATTGGGCTGAGAGTGTACGGGTCGAGGAGTGCACTGTCGAGGGCTCCCTCATGGGCCTCAAGGATTCTATGTATGGCGTCCGAGACTTTCGCGTCCTGGGGCAGTGTGATCTCCTGCTCCTCGTTGCCAGAGGCCTCCTTCAGGGGGCCCATCATCCTCGCCGTGACCCTTATCGAAGCCATGCTCAGTCTCCTCTCCTTCGCAACCTATAAATCCCCTGCATCGGGGAGTAGATTTGAGCCTGATGAACGTCGAGGTCAAGTACTACGCCATGATCAGGGAGGCGACTGGGACACGGGTGGAAACCCTTGAGGTCCCCGAGGGCTCCTCAGTGGACGACCTACTAGGCCTCCTCGTCGGGATATACAAAGAAGGCCTCTCGAATTTTATCTACGACGAGGAGAAGAAAGTCCGGGACTACCTCTCGTTCATGCTGAACGGCCTTAACGTCTACAGTTTGAAGGGGATGAGCACACTCCTTCGAGACGGCGATATCTTCGCTATCCTCCCCCCTGTAGGGGGCGGCTGAGAAAGGGTGGAGTAGGAGAGGGGCTCTCCTCAAGTTCCTTCAAACGCTCTTGTCGATCTCCACTTCTCC
>JAUWDP010000264.1 GCA_030608725.1 Candidatus Bathyarchaeota archaeon | reverse complement strand
AGGCATCAAGACCTTGCCCCTCATATCGATGGTCTCGTCGACCGTGTGTTCTTTCTTGAGGACATCGGATTCACCGACTCCGATGATCAGTTTTCCCTCAACGACGACCGAGGCCCTTTTTTCGATGGTGGAATAGTCCCGTACCAGAAAATCTGCATCCTCTAATAGAATCGTTTTCCCACTCAATGGCTATCAACGTCATGGAATTGGGGTTTTTACTTAAAATATTGCGTATATGACTGGGCGCGCGCGAGCACACGTGTTCTCCTCTATCAAGTATTCGAATGTCTTTTTCTCCTTCTATCGCCCCATGGGATGTATCTGGGCTCTTCGTCATCCTCTTCGGGGGATCTGACCTCTCTCTCGAACTGGATGCGGGCGTGGGCGCGGTATGGCCCCTCGTACGGGGCTTTGATGTATCCCCGTCCCTCGTTGGGGGGCGCCTCCTGATACAGGGGTTTACCCCTCTCCTTCCAGAGCTTCAGGACCTGGCAGAGGGTGGTCATCTGCTCTCCGGGGATGGAGAGGCAGACCTCCGTGGGGTCGATGCCCATTGTGCCGAAGACTCCGTGGCAGCCGAGGGTGTAGCGGGGCTCCCCGGTGAGATATGAGGCGACCCAGCTGGATGAGCATGTCCCGGGACCTGTCTCTCCGATGGCGGCCTTCCCCGTGTAGTACTGGAGGGCCCTGCTTGCCATGGTGGCCTGCCGCGGGGTGCATGTGATTGTGACGACGTCTGGGTCGAAGGGGCAGTCGTTCAGGGGTGTGATGCCGAAGTACCTGGTGTCGTTGGGGACGATGTGGTAGGCGTGGATGAGGCTCCTCCTGCTGGCGACGGGGCTTCCGAAGATGCCGAGGCGGGCGGATTGTCCGGAGGCCGGGTCCGTCCTGGAGTGGGTCAGGCCCGGTTCCAGTCGTTCATCCAGTTCACATAGGCCCACGTACGCATCTCCGTTGCAGACAGGGGGGGCTGGCCTGCTCAGGTCCCTCTCGAGAATGTATGTCTCACCCCTGAAGCGGGCTCTCTGCATGAACTGGCAGTGGACCATCTTCAGCTCTCCTTTGTAGATGTATCTTTCGAGCTTTGGTGGGAGGGTGCTGTGCGGGAACCATGCCAGGGCGACGGGGTCTCCGTATAGCCCCAGTGTGTCGGTCAGGAACTCTCCCTGTCTCTTAGGAGGCCATTCACCCCATTCCCTGTCGTAGATGGACCAGTCGTAATCGGACATGAATGCTTCTATATTCAACCATGACTAAAACGTTTATGCGCGCACTGAGTTACGTGCGATTTATATATTGTCTTCAAGCAAATTTTGTTAGACACAAAGAGTACCAACAATGAGTAAAGTTTTCTTAATCACCGGAAATTCAGGCGCGGGAAAGGACACAATAATAGACGAGGTTCTTAGAAGGTTCCCTTCTCATTACATGAAATTACAGGTCCCCAAGAGAGTTATCACGAGGCAAAGCTCTGACACTGAGAAATTCGAATCGGTGGATAAGGAGACATTCTACAAGTTAAGGGAGTCTGGCGAGTTCATATTAGAGTGGGAGTCATACGAGACTTTCTATGGGATACGGCGTGATGTACAGGATTGGCTTGATGCTGGTCATCCAGTGCTATTGAACATCTCGAGAAATGTAGTTCAAACAGCGAGAGAAAAGTTCCATGACGTGAGGGTGATCTTCATCCGTGTACCCCTGGACGTGACAGCGGATAGGATTATTGAACGGGGGCGTGAATCCTACAAAGAAGTGCTAAATAGAGTTGTTCGTGCTCAAGAGCATCAAGACTACGAAGGAGCAGATTTCATCGTAGATAATGTAGGCAACCTCGAGGAGACAAGCCAAAAAGTCCTAGATTACCTGATGGCATCCCTTAGTTAAGAGTGCACGCTCGCGCCATAATCGACGATTATAAGATATGCATTAGTGTAATGCAGAAATCATATTCAATGCTAAGACTTGGGTTTCAATTGCTTGACATCGAACTCGGTGCCCACATATGCAGTGTCAGCGTAACCGATGAAAAGTCCAGTCTCTATCAAGCCCTGCACCGAGTGGAGTCTGCCGTTTAATTCACGCGGATTCTCGATAGGCCCAAACAGAGCATCGATTAAATTATTTCCGTTATCG
This sequence comes from Candidatus Bathyarchaeota archaeon, assembly GCA_030608725.1. Next base: position 684 of record JAUWDP010000264.1, on the reverse strand, counting down.
GTTATGACGGGTCCCAACTTGTAGGCAGCCTGCCTCACTGTTGCTTTCGCGCCCATCTCGATGATCTTGTTAAGTGCTGGCGTGATGGCGAATGGGTGTACCTCCAAGAATACTTCTTGGCCTGTACCCAACGTGTCTGCTAGTTTAGTTTCGTCAACAATGAGGATGTATCTCCTGCAGGAAGCTGCAACGATCTTCTCTCGGAGCATAGCCCCTCCGTGCCCCTTTATGGCATTTAAATCGGGGTCAATCTGGTCCGCGCCGTCGATACCTAGATCTAATTGAGGATATTCGTCGAGGGTTGTCAGGGGTATTCTCGCTTTCACGGCTTCCTGGATGGAATGGTAGCTTGTGGGCACTCCCTTGATGTCCCGTAGTTGTCCATCTTCCAGTCTCTGTCCGATGATCTTGATTGCTTCAGCGGTTGTGGTGCCACTTCCGATACCCAGGACCATGCCGCTTTCAACTTGGTCTACAGCCTGAGCTGCTGCCCTTTTCTTTGCCTCTTCTATCCAACTCATTTTCTATACCTCTACAAGCGTTTTACATACTAATTAAGAAGCTCGGGTACCATGTCATTCCATTCGCTCTGCGGCCCTACGGCCCCTTTCTCTTCAAGAATGTCCATCAGCCGCGCCGCCCGCGTGTAGCCGATGCGTAGTTTGCGCTGCAGAAGCGAGATAG
>JAUWDP010000075.1 GCA_030608725.1 Candidatus Bathyarchaeota archaeon | reverse complement strand
TATGTAAGGTTCAACTATTTAGCCCATCAAATAGATATAAAAAGTTTCTGAAATTAAGAACATCATAAATAAATTACATTTAGAATACCCTTAATGATAATATAGCTATTATGTCTGAAAGTTTCTCGTCATCTATAAAATTCGTAATCACGAATCCCGCTGATTCGATTATATTCCTGAAAACCACCTCAGAGAAGGCCTTCTTCAATGCCGTAACGACCACAAGGGTACCCCTGTAGCCAACGCGGGATATCTCCTCTAGGGCTCTAGCCGTGTTTGGTGTGTTCTGTATCAGGGTTATCGCAAAGATCCTGCTGAACACATTATTTCGTAGTGGTAGGTTCTCGGCATCTCCTTGAATCAAGTGCTTATCATACACATCCTGGATTCGCGATAGTGCCTTCGATAGTAACCTTGAGGAGACATCTAACCCAACAGCAGTGGTACTCAAATATTCAAACAGAAGACCGGTTCCGCATCCGTTGTCCAGAATGATTTCGCGTTCGCTTACCTCCACCTCAGCAAGTATAGTTTCGTATTTTTCCCTCTGCTCCTCCTCATATCTGATGTCGTACAGCCTACCGCCGAGGTTATCATAGGACTCCTTGATCTCGCGCTTGATTCTGGCCATCAGATTAGATGAATCTACCCCATTTATCCCTCTTTTGTCTCTAATACAGGAGACAAAGCATGGCTTGTTGGGGCAAAAGAGCACATGGACATAAAACATGTCCCTTGCTCCGACGACTGTTTTTATCTGAATGAGCAGAAGAAAATAATAATGTAAAATAGGGGGATACTAGTTAGGAGCTTTTTACATAATTATGTTAATCTCCAGGTCGGATCTTCTAGGCCTTATAGATAATGTACCTTCGAACTTTGGGACGCGAATCACATCCATACCCCCCAAGGGGGGGTTACGGTCGTCTTATTTCCATGAAAAACCTATTCCGGTCCATACACATACAATTTATAACACGTAAGGGGGATCCCGATGGATAGCGTCGAGCTATATTGTTTAAAAAGGGGGTCGATCCCTCATTCTCTATGGACTCCGTCTCTTTACTCCGTGATAAACAGCGTGAAGAACCTGAAGACCTCTCTATGAGACGCAGGAGCTCGAAGGTCCTCGATGGGATAGAACGATCAGTGCACCGCTCACTGTACAAAGGCGTGGGGCTCACCGATGAGGACCTGAAGAAGCCCCTGATCGCCATAGTGAACTCATGGAACGAGATCGTGCCTGGCCACATCCACCTCGACAAGCTGGCGGACCAGGTCAAGAAGGGCGTCTCCCAGGCCGGGGGTACGCCCCTTGAGTTCAACACTATCGGCGTCTGTGACGGCATAGCCATGGGCCACGAGGGGATGAGGATGAGCCTTCCCAGCCGGGAGCTCATCGCTGACTCGGTGGAGGTCATGGTGGAGTCCCACGGATTCGACGCCATGGTCTGCTTGACGACATGTGACAAGATAGACCCAGGAATGATGATGGCTGCGGCCCGCCTTGACATACCCACGATCTTCTGCCTGGGCGGCCCGATGGAGCCCGGCTGCCCGGCTTGGGGGAAGTTCAAGGATCAGACGATAACCGTCCAGGAGCTATTCATGGTCCCGAGTCTGGTCAAGTCGGGGGAGATAAGCGTCGAGGAGGCGGCCTACCTGGAGGACATCTGCTGCGGGAGCGCCGGAGCATGCGCTGGGATGTTCACGGCGAACTCGATGCAGTGCCTCATGGAGGCCATAGGGATGACCCTTCCGTACATGGCGACGGCTCCACCAGTCGGGGCAACGAGGATGCGAATGGCCCTGGAGACAGGCCGGCAGATAATGACCCTCCTCAAGCTCGGGCTGACGCCCAGCAGCATCATGACTGAGAAGGCGTTCATGAACGCGATCGCAATGGACATGGCCCTGGGAGGCTCCACCAACACGGTGCTACACCTCACAGCCATCGCACATGAGCTGGAGTTCGACCTCGACCTGGGTTTGTTCGACGAGATCAGCCGAAAGACGCCTCACATATGCAACATGGCGCCAGCTGGTCCATGGAAGATCAATGACCTGCATGACGCAGGGGGCATCCCAACGGTGCAGAAGACCATAAGGGACCTCATTAACACGGACGTCATCACTGTGGCGGGGATCTCTCTGGGGGAGAGCCTCGCAGATGTTGAGGTCTATAACCGAGAAGTGATCCGCCCGCTAATGAACCCTATCCATAAAGAGGGAGGTATAGCCGTCCTCCGAGGGAGCTTGGCACCGGACGCCTGTGTGGCCAAGATCGCCGCTATGAGCCCCAAGATGATGAACGTCGTCGGAACCGCAAAGGTCTACGACAGGGAGGAGGACGCAGTTGAGGCCCTCCACCGGGGTGAGATAGGGCCCGGGAGCATCATAGTCATCAGGTACGAGGGGCCGAAGGGAGGACCCGGCATGAGGGAGATGCTCACCGCCACGAGCGCCGTCGTCGGCTACGGACTGGAGGAGGAGGTGGCCCTGATCACGGACGGTAGATTCTCCGGAGCCACGAGGGGCCCGTGCATAGGGCACATATCCCCTGAGGCGTCAGCGGGGGGACCCATAGCGTTGGTGGAGGACGGAGACAAAATAGTCATCGACGTCCCCAACAGGAGGCTCGATCTAGATGTCGGTGAAGACGAGATGGAGAGGCGCAGGAAGGCCTGGACCCCACCGGAGCCGAGGGTGAAAAAAGGGTACCTCGCGAGGTATGCGTTCCTAGTGTCTTCAGCGGACAAAGGCGCAGTCTTCAAGAGGGTGTAACCACTCTTTCTACTACTCTCTGATCTTAATTTTAAGGCGAAAAAGGTCTAGCTCTACAATTCGAAATTGCGAAGAGAACAGGGACGATACAAGCAGGTTTCAAGGAAAAAGTGGGTTATGGTTATTCTGGCAGTAGATGCCTCTTTTCAGTTAGATGAACTTCCCTGTCTTCAGGCTTGAGACCAAGAGTAACTAGGACACGTGTCAAGAACCCGCTGTCTTTTTTCTTCTTGACATCGATTAAACCCCGTTCAATTAGCGCTGACAACGCATAATCTAACTCTGCATCCCCAGGGATCAGTTTCTTCAACAATTCGTTCCTCCGCAAATTCCCTTTGGATCGTCGTAGTTCAGATAGGAGTAGGCTCTGGAGAAATGATGCTCGGAGGGAACCCTCATCCTGTAAAGGTGCAGCTGCATCGGTCACGGCGCGATCATCAACGCTTAGATTATCGTTGTACTGCTCACCGCTTATAGTTCCCGACATCAGCTCCCTGAGATCTTCAGAGACGTTCACACCTGTCTCGGTGAGGCTCCACATGTCGAATGTGTACTTGTCGTCGTAGGCTAACGTTGTGGGCTTGCCCCGCTTCTGCTCCTTTGTTATCAGGTCTGCCTCCTGGAGGGAGCGCAGCCATGCGTTTATCTCCTTCTTTGAGAGGTCTATTCCCATTTTGTCTAAGTGGGTCTGGATGTCCAGTGTTGTCAGGTATTCTTTTTCCTTCTCTACAATGAAGATGTTGAACAAAGTCCGGGCATTCCGACTCCTGAAGGGTTTGTACGCCCTCTCAAACAGCCGATCAAAGAGTTTCGGGTCTAGTCCCTGCATCATTACGCATCCTCTGAGCCCAAATGACTCCAATTCAATATTCAGATATTTCCTGAATATTAATTTTTTCCTTTCTGCGATGAAAAAATACTAGTGAAGGCTTCAATCTTCGGATAAAATCACTCTAAGATTCCTCAACATATCCTCTGTCATAGAAGCGAGATCGAAGCCCGGCTTCCAACCCCATTCTCTTCGGGCTGACGAGTCATCAATTGTCTTAGGCCAGGAATCAGCTATCGCCTGCCTATGATCGGGTTGATAGGAAATCACAAAGTCAGGGATATGCTTCTTGATCTCCTCAGCCAGCTCAGCTGGGGAGAAGCTGATCGCCGCCACGTTATAATCTCCGTGATGCCTGAGCCTTGATATGTCCGCGTCCATCAAATCTAGGGTGCACTTGATACAGTCGGGCATGTACATCATGGGTAGGGTTGAGTCCTCCCTGAGGAAGCAGGTATACTCGCCCTTCTTTATCGCCTCATGGAAGATCTCGACCGCGTAGTCGGTCGTCCCACCCCCGGGCGGGGTCTTGTAGCTGATTATCCCTGGATACCGTACGCCCCTCACGTCGAGGCCAAACTTCTCGAAATAGTAGTTAGACAGGAGCTCTCCGGAAACCTTGGTCAACCCGTACATTGTCCTTGGCTTCAACACCGTGTCCTGTGGAGTTCTCTCCCGGGGGGTCTCCGGGCCGAACGCGGCAATGGAGCTGGGAACGAAAACCCGGTCAAGGCCGTTCTCCCTAGCTACTTCGAGGACGTTGTAGGTGCCGTTGACGTTGACATCCCAGGCCAGCCACGGGTTTTCCTCGCCGGCCACTGACAAGATAGCAGCCATGTGGTAGATGGTGTCTATGCCGTATTCCTTGACTACTCCCTCAACCTTATCCTTCTTGGTCACATCGATCTTCTCGAAGGGCCCCGAGCCCATGTCACCCCGTGGAGGTCTGCTGTGGATCCCGATGACGACGTTCTCGCCGCCGTACCTCCTCCGGAGCTCTGGGACCAACTCAGACCCTATCTGACCAGTGGCGCCTGTGACCAGAATCCTGCGTTCATCCGTTGGCACGGTCAAATCGTTTGTGTTTAGACGTAGTAGAATAAGAAACTACGCTTTTATCTCCAAAAAAGGTAAAAGGGTCAGACAGGATGAATTAATTGTGAATTTGGTATGAGGGATCCAACTAGGTTCCTGAAGGAAGAGTACGACGACCTGGTAGACAAGGCACTTGACTGGAAGCTGAAAACCCTAACCGGTCCAAGTGAACCACTGTCGGTCGTCGACGGGAAGAAGGTCATCGTGCTCTGCTCAAACAACTATCTCGGACTCACCACCCATCCTAAGTTAAAGGAAGCAGCTCTCAAGGCGATAGGCAGCCATGGTGTCGGCTCCGGTGCCGTTCGGCCGATATCCGGAAACATGGATCTCCACGTCGAGCTGGAGATGAGGCTGGCGAGGTTCAAGGGGGCAGAGGCCTCCCTGACATACCCAACGGGGTTCATGGTCAACTCTGGCCTTATACCGCAGCTCGTCGGAGGCGAGGACCTCATTGTGAGCGATGAGCTGAACCACGGGAGCATCATAGACGGTGTGCGCCTCACAAGGGCGGACAGGGCCATATACAGGCACAACGATATGGAGGACCTCTCCCGAGTCCTCTCAGAGGCGGAGAAGCACGACCCCGAGTACAGGAGGATACTCATCATAACCGATGGCGTCTTCTCCATGGACGGCGACATAGCCCCCCTCGACAGGATAGCGAAGCTGGCTGACGAGCATCGCGCCATGCTGTACGTGGACGACGCACATGGGGAGGGAGTGCTCGGGGAGGGGGGCCGCGGGATAGTGTCCCACTTCAAACTTGACCATAAAAAGGTCCATGTAGAGATGGGCACTTTCAGCAAGGCGTTTGGCACAATCGGGGGGCACATCTCGGGATCCACGGATCTAGTGAAGTTCGCGTGGAACAAGAGCCGGACGTGGCTCCTGAGCTCCTCCCACCCACCTCCGGTCGTAGCCGCGACGATCGCATCGATCGACGTCCTCGAGACCGAGCCCCAGCATGTGACTAACCTGTGGGAGAACACGGGGTACTTCAAGAAGGCAGTACAGGATCTCGGCTTCAACACAGGGAACTCTCAGACGCCTATCATACCCATCATTGTGGGGGAGAGCAGCAAGGCGAAGAGGCTGAGCGACGAGCTCTACGAGAGAGGCATCTTCGTCGTACCGATAGTCTTCCCGATGGTGGCCAAGGACTTGGCACGTATCAGGGTCCAGATGAGCGCGAAACTATCGATTGAGGAGTTGGATACGGTCATCGAGGCCCTAGAGGAGATAGGGAAGAAGCTGAATATAATTCAATAATTAGTGCGGACCCGTTCCCCTCAACCCATTTTATCTAAAAGTTATAGGTCCACGTCTTAGATTGCGGAAAAAACG
>JAUWDP010000116.1 GCA_030608725.1 Candidatus Bathyarchaeota archaeon | reverse complement strand
GTAGGGGTGGATGATGACCTGGGCCATCTCCGACATGACTGTGTAGACCTCGGCTCCCAGGCGCATAAGCTCCCGGGCGATCTCGGGGCTCTTGAAGGCGGCGACGCTCCCCGTTATGCAGAGGGCTATCTTCCGGCCTTTAAGCGAGTCTCCTTTAGTGCCTATGATCTGCTTCGAGGTATGCTCACCCAGGGACATACAAATCTGTTTGCAAGGTATGCAATGCATTAATAAACGCTTTCATGTGAGGGAGGGCGATATCCCTTCTTGAGAATGCTACCGGAGGGCGTCTATCTTCTCCTCGATCTCCTTGAACCTCTCCTCGTACTCATCGAAGCGCTCGTCGATCCCCTCGAGCTTCTCCTGTAAGAATTTAATCTCCGTCTCCAGATCGTTTATCTTCTTTTCATGGCTCATACGGAAGATCCCTCGATTGACCAGAGGCCCTTCTTTTTATAAGTTTACCGAGGGGCCTTCAAGGCCTTTAGGACCTGCCCGAAGTAGTCGGGACCGTAGCTGAGGGCTATCTGGTGGAACTCCCCGTTCCCCTTTCTGACCCTCTCGAGGTTGCCCTTGATCAGCGCCGTCTCGCCCTCCATGAGCTGGAGGCGGTACTCCTTCACGTAGGAGACGACCCTGCTGATGCTGCCTGGGTCGATGTCGCAGCTGATCTCGTGGAGTTCCACGGGGTAGACGGAGGGTATGAAGCCCCCCTCGTCGTCTGAGAGGACTTCGCCGACTGCCTCGACCCGTCCAAGGGGCTCGATCCTCTCCGTGTTCGGGTACTCGTTAGTTATCTCGTCCCATCTTCGGACCGGCTCGAACTCGACGTTGACAGTGCGGCCCAGCTTGGGTGAGGAGAATCTGGCGTAGATGAGCTTCCTCTTCTGATAGCCGCCGTACTCGGCCTTCTCGTAGTCGGTGAAGTTCCAGTGCTGGGGGGGATCCTCGGGGGTCCAGGTGTCGAACTCGTTCATCATGGAGCCCTCCCCGTAGAGCGCGACGAGGGTCGACCTCAGCGCCTTGAACTGCTCCACTCCATATATGATGAGATCTACGTCGCTGTACAGGATATGATAGAATCCGTGGGCCAGGGAGCCGAAGACCCCGAAGTCACGGAGCCTGAGAGATGACCGCTCAAGAACAAGGTCGAGCACGTCCCTCGCTGTCTCCACGAGGGGATCGTTCTCCTCATACAGGAGCTCCTTCAGCCTTTCGTTTGGGCGTATTACCCCGGAGAGCTGCTCTGCCTTGACCCCCACCATCTCCAAGCCTATTGGTTCATGGAATAGCACGTAAGGAGGCTCACGTTTCCTAGCAAACTTGAGACCGTCATCCAGGTAGAACTTGTAGAAGTTTGTGGAGAGGCCTGTCCTGATGGCTTTCGGGTTCTTCGTCGTGTAGATGGACTCCGAGGCGTACTCGAGGTCGCAGAAACAGGAGTCTGGTGGGTGGTCGTAGCCGTATGTCCTGAATATGAGTCCCTTGGGCGTGACTGGTGCATCCCTGTCCCTGAACATCATCTGTGCTTACGATGTATGTCCAAGGATAAAACCCATGAGATCGCAGGAATTCGATGTTTACCTAGACGCGTTCGCTATCCATCTCGGACCGCAGAGAGCTCCGTCGTATACCAATCGCTGTCCTCCTGAACCCAGTCCTCTACTTGGTAGCTCTCGGGCTCACCGCTGTCATCGAGGACGATGACCTCATCGATCTCCGAGTTGATTATCTTCCGCTTGCACCTCTGGCAGGGCATAGCCTTGGTGTAGCTTCCGTCGGCGTCCAGGCCCGCGAGATATAGTTTGGCGCCTATCCTGTCCGACCTGTTGGAGTTGATGATCGCGTTCTCCTCGGCGTGGACCGCGGGGCAGTAGTCGTAGGCCCTCCCCTTGGGGGAGTCCATCTCGTCCTTGATGCAGCCCACCTCCATGCAGTTCACGACGCCCTTCGCAGGGCCGTTGTATCCGGTGCCCACGATGTTGTTCCCGTTCACGATGACTGCCCCGAACTTGCGTCGGGTGCATGTTGATCGGGCGGCTACTGCCAGTGCTATCTTTAGGAAGTACATCGTCTTGTCTGGTCGCTCCAACTCGAAGCCTCAGCATCCATCTAGCGGGGTACTTGTTTAAAAGACTCATTCTCGGAAGGGGTAGAATCTAACATTGGAGGGGCATGAGCGTACGCTATAGTTTAGTTGGGCTACGGATTTTTGCGTACATTTTACCAAGTTGTATTTAATCGAGAGAGTGTCCAGTTGCGCCGTTTAGGTAAACGAGATCCAAATATTTGGGTACTCTTGATACAGTTATTTTTGTGGGAAAATCAGGTAAACTTAAACTTTAAAGAATGATATTAAAATCATATGGAATAACGTACCTCATTGCACTATATTTGTTAAAAATCAATGTATATGTTGATTTTTCATTAAGGGTATATTCTCTACACTTCGCTGTTGATTTCAATCCTAGCGGATTGGAGGCGTTTTAAACTATGACAGGAGAGGGTGAGAGGGATCCACTGGCAGAGCTCTACCAGATGGAGCAGATCGAGTGCACGCCCGAGGAGAAGGACGCCCTGGTCATGGTGACGAGGCTGCTCGAGAACGTCGAGGAGTTCTACGAGCTGAGGGAGCAGCTCTTCCACGCGATGAACGATGATGCCTCCCTGGAGCCCAAGATCGTGAACCTGTTCAACGCCCTCATTCAGGGCCTCGAGGTCGAGCAGACCTTCATGAAGATCGAGCTCCTCCGCTGAGAAAGTAACCTTTTACATCCTGACGTTTTCATCGCAGAGTTGTCAGTAGAAATAGTGGGCCCGGTGAGATTTGCTTAACCTTAAGTATAAAAATTATGGTTTTTTTGTATACGAAGTGGATACGTGGAGCCCCACTAAGAGCGCATCCCCATCTTCGCGCGCGAACAAGTTTTCACGGATGGGCTGAGGAGAAGGGAAAAAACCGCCTTCACATAGGCACGCCATAATTTATAACGGAGATGAGGTCAACTAATTTGATTCACGGATGTCTCAGGAAGACAGAAGAGCGGAACTTCTCTCCGAACTGACCAATCTGAGGGAGAGGCTGGACAAGCTGAAGAAGGAGAAAGAGGATCTGAATGCCCTGATAGAGCAGATCATTCTTGAGAATGAGGACCTGAAGGGGGAGGTCAGGGAGAGGCTCGAGCAGACCCAGGAGCTCAGGGGGCTCCTGTGACATTCACGGGGTGAAGTGGACGTTGGACGAAAACAAGACGGTCCCCGAGCTGGAGGAGGAGCTCTCAAGGCTCAGGGCGGAGGTAAGGGAGCTGGAGAAGGAGAAAGACCTTCTGGAGTTCGACCTGGAAGAGGTGAAGCAGTTGAACAAATCTCTATCCCTGGAGATAGATCGCCTGTATCAGAACATAGGTTACCTGTCTGAACGCGAACCCTGATGCTGCACGCGCAGAAAAAACCTACCTACCAACCTTTCATAAAACCTCATCAATCGCACGCGACCAGTAACTATTATTTCTGGTGATCCAAAGTTTTGTTCTACACTCAAGGGATAATCTAACCGAGGCTCTATCCCCGAGAAGTGGCACATGAACCAACATGAAAGTGGAATCAAGGAATGGTGGGCCCGGTGAGATTTGAACTCACGATCTTTCGATTATCAGTCGAACGCTTTAACCATGCTAAGCCACGGGCCCGCTGCAAAACTCTGATACAGCAACCCTGTTAAATATTTAACTCCTCGACGCGCGACCAAACCCCCATCAAGTCAAATACTGCATTGAACACAGATAGTCGGGTCTAGACATTGGAACCCTTCAAGCTCCACATGCTGGGCACGGGAGGCGGCCGGTTTACGATGATAACCCAGCTCAGGCGGACGGCCGGCATCAGGATAGTCCACGGAGGCACGGATGTCCACCTAGACCCTGGACCGGGAGCCCTCGTCTACTCCAACTGGGCGCGGCTCAGCCCCCAGAAGCTCGACGCCATAGTCGTGACCCACTGCCACCCCGACCACTACACCGACGCCGAGGTCCTCGTCGAGGCGATGACCCACGGCACACAGGACAAGAGAGGGGTGCTGGCAGCCTCGAGGAGCGTGCTCCAGGGAGGCGACGACTTCGACCCCAGCGTCTCCAGATACCACCAGAACCTCGTCAAGGAGGTACATGTACTTGGCAGCGGGAGCGCCTTCAAGGTCGACGACCTACGCTTCCAGGCAACGGAGGCCCGGCACAGCGACTCTGACACCGTGGGCCTCAGGGTGGACGTTCCGGAGGTGGGCTCGATAGGGTACACCTCTGACACGGCCCCCTATGATGGCCTGGGGGAGGCCTATCGGGGATGCAGGCTCCTGATCCTCTGCGTCCTGAGGCCGAGGGGTAAGCCCCTGAAGTACCACCTCTGCACAGATGACGCCTTGAGGATACTGGAGGAGGTCAAGCCGGGCTGCGGCGTCCTGACCCACTTCGGGATGAGCATGCTCAACGCGGGGCCCGAGGAGGAGGCCGCCTACCTAGAGGGTGAGACGGGGGTGCCCACGGTCTCGGCGAGGGATGGCATGCAGATCATCTTGGGCGAGGGGATCGAGGTCAGGGGATCCCGGAAGAATGATGAGCCCCGCCTCATCGAGGCTTAGCGTATCCGGCTATCATAAAGTTTTTATGAACACTCCTCAAGTCGTATCCAGTACTGTCTGAGGAGAGGTACATGGGGTATCGCTTTGTTGCTCCCCAAGCGGGGGAGCTGTGAAGGAAGCCGCATCGAGTTATTGAAT
>JAUWDP010000128.1 GCA_030608725.1 Candidatus Bathyarchaeota archaeon | reverse complement strand
CAGTAGTCGCATCGCTCCTCCAGTATCTTGGGTACGAGTAACTCGACGGGGAAGGTCTCCCCGACTTTTGGCCTGAGCAGTATGTGGACGTTGGGCTCCTCGACGTCGCAGTCGAGGACCTGAACCTTTCCCAGGGAGAGGGCGAGGTTCACTGCCACGGAGGTCTTCCCCGTGCCACCCTTCCCGCTGGCGACAGCGATCTTCATGACTAGACCTGCTTTAACCCGGTTTCAATGCTCGTGGAGGCAGCCCTCGGTGAGCTCTTTCAGCTCTCCTTTCACGAAGAGGTCGATGTTCTCGGCGATCGATGCGCCTGTTGCCTGTAGCACGGCGATGTTCATGTCCTGGAACATGGCGATGGCCCTGCCCCCCATCCCGAGCACGATCATGACCTCGGTATTCAGTTTGCTCATCCGTTCCGGTGGGAGGCCCACGCCTCCGAAGTGCTCACTGTCGTTGGGGACGACTCCTTGGTCGAGTACCTTGCCGTCCTTGACCTCGAACCAGGCGTAGTGTGGGACCCTCCCGAAGTGCTGCCCTATTGACTCACCATTTTCATCCAACGTAGGAAAAACTATCTTCACCATTTTCTTCTCCTCACATTTCTATAACTTAACTTTAAATTATACATATCTTAAAACCTCTGGCGCCTGCTTCCTCCTCCGCCCCTCCCCCCGGTGCCGAAGTGGCCGCCGACGGTGGGTCCGCTTGTGGATTGTAGCTCCCCTGAGCTGAAGCGCTTGACGGCGTCCCCCACGGTCCCCGATACCCCCGTCACCATCTGAATTCCCGATGATGACAGGGCGGAGTACGCGTTGGGCCCCACGTTTCCTGTGAGAACCGCTTTGACTCCCCTGGAGGCCACGAGCTGAGCGGCCGCGATCCCCGCGCCATGGGCTGAGCTCACAGCCGTGTTCTGGATGACCTCGAACTCCATGGTCTCGGTGTCCACCACGATGAAACGTGGGCACCTCCCAAAGTGGGGCTCCACGGGGCCTGAAAGGTCTTCACCTGAGGTCGTAACTGCTACTTTCATTTCTACTTCACTTTCTCCTCTATCTTTTCAACTATACGCATGAATTCCTTGGACGCCGGTGAGTCGGGGTGCCTCAAGATGAATGGAGTGCCCTCATCGCTGTCCGCCGATATCTTGGGGTCCAATGGTATGCTCCCGAGGAACTCTACGTCCATCTCCTTGGCCACCCTCTCTCCGCCCCCCTTGCTGAAGACCTCTATTGTCTCACCGCAGTGGGGGCAGATCATGCCGCTCATGTTCTCGATGACCCCGAAGATGGGGACACCCATCTTTCTTGCGAAGGTTATGGCCTTCTTGACTACCGACTGGCTGACCTCGCTGGGGATGGTGACGATGACGACGCCGTCCATCTCAGGGAGGAGCTGGAGTACGCTGAGGCTCTCGTCCCCCGTTCCCGGTGGAAGATCGACAAGGAGATAGTCGAGGGGCCCCCATGCCACCTCCCCCAGAAACTGGCGTATCGCCCCCATCTTGAGGGGGCCCCGCCATATCACTGGGGAGTCTTCGCTGGGGAGGAACAGGGCCATGGAGATGACCTTGACTCCCTCCGCCCCGACCGCGGGGAAGATCCCCGGGGGGCCGGCCATGAGCTTCTCGTCCTTCAGCCCCATCATCTTGGGGACGCAGGGCCCCGTGAGGTCCGCGTCGAATATGGCCACCTTGCCCTCCCTTCCGTCCTTGGCGAGGAGCGCCGCGAGGTTCACAGTCACTAGGCTCTTCCCGACGCCCCCCTTTCCACTGATGATGGCGATCTTGTGCTTTATCTTGCCCATCCTCAGCTTGATGAGCTCTTGCTCCCGCTCCCTCTGCTCCCGGGGGTTGGCTGTCTCCTGTTTCTCTGTCAACTCAAGTACACTCTTTTTAGGCCAGCTTAAATCTCATATGTTGAAGTGTATAAGCGTATAAACTTATCTCCTGAAAGCTGTCCGGGGACGTTACTCACACATTATTCTATAACTATAGGCAGGGTGGGATGCTCCCCACAAGTACCGTATGGTGTTCCAGGCGATGGTTTTAATCACCTTCAAGGGCGTAGATCAATCATGAATCACTTCTACGAGATCCCTGAATACCCCGAGGGCGTAACAGGCACTAGTATACTGGTCCGACTCTTGGACGGCCTCGGATTCAGGTTCCACTGGGCCACGGAGGGGCTGAGACCCGAGGACTATGCCTTCAGGCCGGCGGAGGACATCATGAGCGTAACCGAGCTTGTCAGGCACGTCTGGGGCCTCGTCAACTGGGTGGGTATCTCGGTGCTAGGTGAGCCCCATCAAAGGCCGGAGGAGATCGAGGCGATCAGGAACCAGATCCTGGAGATTATATGGGAGCTCAGGGAGGCCGTCCGCTCGATGGGCGAGGAGGACCTGGGCAAGGTCGCTGTCGACGGGAAACCCTTCTGGCATATCATCAACGGTCCCATCTCCGACGCCCTGACCCACGTGGGGCAGGTAAACTCCTTCAGGAGGCTGTCGGGCAACCCCGTGTACGGTGCGAACGTGTTCACCGGGACGCCCCCTAAAGGTTAACCCGTTCAGCCCTCCTCCGTGAGGGGTGGGCTGCTTCACATCCTGGGCTTGAGGAGGTACTCGTTGGCCCTGTCCACGCACTCCTTGAGCTGCTCCTGGGTCATCCCCTCGGGGAGGTAGAGGGGGTCCGTGGCGTCGGTCTCGTCGAACCTGTCCCAGGATACGTCCCTCAGGTCGTCCTCGACTTCCTTCCAGAGGGGGGCACCCGGGTACGGGGTGCAGATGGAGAAGGTGAAGGGGGCGTCCATCTCCTGGAGGATGTCAAGGGTCCGTGCCTCGGCCTCCACGGTGCTCCCCGGGAGCCCTATGATGATGTAGAGGATGATGTTGTACCCGATGTCCTTGGTTATCCTGACGGCCTCCTTGACCTGCTCCACGGTGATGCCCTTCCGTATGGTCTTCAGGACGTGGTCGTCGCAGGACTCCACGCCGAGGTGGATAGAATAAAAGCCGACGTCGTACATAGTCTCCATGAGCTTCTCGGTGACGTGGTCGACCCGCATCCCGTTGGGGAGGTCGAAGCTCATATCTAGCCCCCGCTCCTTGATGAGGCGGCAGAACTCGTAGACCCGGGGGCGGTCGGCGGTGAAGTTGTCGTCGGGGATCTGGACCTCGTTGAACCCGAGCTTGTGGAGGTGCTCTATCTCCCGGACCACGTTGCCCGGGCTCCGGGAGCGGTACTTGTAGCCGCTGCTGGCCCTGTAGCAGAAGACGCAGGCCTGGGGACAACCCCTGGAGGTCATGATGGAGGCCACCGGGGTCTTCTTGGCGATGAAGTTCCTGGAGAACTCCCTGTACCTGTCGATGTTGAATAGGTCCCGGGCAGGGAAGGGGAGGGCGTCCAGGTCGTCGATGTAGTTGGGGGACGCGTCCCCGATGACCCTGTCCCCATGTCTGAAGACGGTCCCCTTTAGCTCAGCCATCTCATCGCAGTGCCCCTTCTCTAAGAGGAGTTTCAGGTAGTCCCTGTAGGCGTACTCGCCGTCGCCTATAATCGCGGAGTCAATGGAAGGGCACTCCTCTAGGGTGCGATGGGGGATGGCTGAAGCGTGGGGACCGCCGACGGTTATGGGCAGGTCCGCGTCTTCGGCCTTGAGGGTATTGGCGATGTCGTAGACCTGGTTGATGGTCCACGTGAGTGTGGAGAGCCCCACCGCCTCGGGCTTCTGGCTCAATATAACGTCCCTCACCTGCTCCACGTCCACCTTCCTCTTGTCGAAGAAAGTGAGGTCCACGACACGGGGGTCGAACCCTGCCTCCCTGAGGGACGCGCCAAGGTAAGCAGGCCCAAGAGGTATGAAGGGGGTCATGCTCACGACCGGGACGAGAGAGAAGGGGTAGGTGGGCATGCGCATCATGGTCTCTGTGAAGTACGAGGGCGGCGTGACCAACACCACCCGTCGCCCTGGTTTACGGCCTAGCAGTCTCCTGAGGAACGCCAATTCGAGATACTCCTAAGAGAGAGTGCACTTCCTAAATAATATTAGCACCCTCCAAAGCTCCGAAATAATCCTAGAAACTCTCGTAAGGTCTGTTAAAACGTGTCTTTTAGTAAAAACTACTGAAAACTCGTGCTATACTCTCACAGGAGGATATCGATATCTTACTTATTGGAGAGGTTCTCCCAAGAGATAGCTGCTTTTCGCCTCAGTGATTTTGACGGTGATGATTTCACCTAGTTGCATGGGGGACTTCACTACGATGGGCTTGTAGGCCAGGTTCCTTCCGACCATGGTTCCGTCTCTGCCCTCCTCGTCGATAACGGCCTCTCCCTCCCATCCGACCCAGCTTTGATTCCTCTCGGCCAGCAGGCTTCTCCACAGGGAGGAGAGCTCCCGTGAGCGCCCCTTCGTCTCCCTCCCATGGAGCTGGTCGTCGAGTTCCGCAGCCTCAGTGCCCGGCCTCGGCCAGAACCTAGATATATTGAGGGTGTCTGGACCTATCTCCTTCACGAGTCTAACCGAGTCGGCGAACTGCCCCGCGGTCTCCCCCGGAAACCCACAGA
>JAUWDP010000151.1 GCA_030608725.1 Candidatus Bathyarchaeota archaeon | reverse complement strand
GAGATGTCTCCGAGGGCTTCCAGCTCGATGTGGTGGAGGGAGCTATCTCCCTTGAGGAATCCTTCCAGGTCGTAATGCTTAGACTTGGAGTGGATGCCCACGAGCTCGTTCCAGTACTTGAGATTAGTCTTGTAGAACTTCTCCATGGGAAATGAGATGAAGGTGATGAATTAAAGCAATTTCCCGTAAATAGGGGGAAAAGGGATGTGGTCACCAGAGACGGGGGCTCTTGAAGAGGGACTCGCATCCGTCATCGGTGACGTAGACGTTCTCCTCGAAGCGGACACCGCCCAGACCGGGGATGTAGATGCCGGGCTCCACTGTGTGGACATAGCCGACCCTCTCGACGTCATTCGACCTCTTGGAGAGGCTAGGCTTCACGAAACCGCTGACGGGGTGGCCGAGGCTGTGGGGATAGTCCTCGTATCCGTGGTCTATGAGCACTCGCCGGCTCAGGGCGTCGAGCTCCTTGCAGCTCTCGCCGGGCTTGATGGCGTCGAGCACGGCCTGCACTGACTTGTCCATGGCCTCCAGCATGCGCTGCTTCTTCGGGTCGCTTCCGACGAGGAAGGTCCTGGAGATATCTGCCAAGTATCCGTGCTTCACGGGACCCAGGTCTATGAGAACCAGATCCCCGTCCTCCACTACCCTGTCGCTGGGGGCGCCGTGGACGTGGGCTGAATCCGGCCCGCTGTTGACGATACAGAAGCTCATGCCTTCGGCTCCAGCCTTCCTCATGGCGTAGACCGCCTCAGCAGCTAGCTCGCACTCGTTTATCCCGGGTTTCAGGTTGTCGTAGACGGCTTGAGCGCCTATGTCAGCCAGCTCCGAGGCCTTCTTCTGGTACTTGAGTTCCTCAGGATAGGGACCGAAGAGGACCTCGGGGAGGATGGTGGACTGGATGTCGACCACCTCGGCCTTGAAACCCTCGTTGTAGAGCTGATACCTGCTGTGGGTGAGGCCGGCGGGGTTGCATCCAATCTTCTTCCCCGTCCCTAGGCAGTTGTTGACGAAGTCGATCACCGCCTGATCGGGGGACGCGGTGCCTCTGTCATGGACAGCGACGGTGGAGTCGTCGGCGTCCCTGGCGTCCATGGGGGAGCAGATGAGCGTGGGCTCAGCCCCCATGGGGATGACGAGGGCGCTTCCGACGGAGGTGTTCACGAGGCGTTTGAACATGTTTCCACCGGACCTACCCGCCTTTAGGAGGCAGACGACGTCGATGCCGTGGGTGCCCATGTGCTCCCTCAGCTGGGCGATCCTCCGGTTACAGAAATCCTCTAGTGTTGACATTTCAGCCCCATATTGACCTGAAAACATATTATGCCTTACGATGGACCCGATCACCCCCTCATCGCCATTGACAAGAGGAGTTGTCAAAACTGATGGTTCAAAAACGGTTATTTATCACGTGGAGAGTTGGAAACCGGGTGAAATGAGCGAGAACGGCGGTCTCGGCGATGAGATCGAGGACGTAATCATGCGTGCCTTGACCCATCGCGAGAGGCGTAACATACTGAAGATCATCGACCATTCCGATGGTGGTGTAGTCTACAGTGGGATCCTCGGTGAGACGGGGCTCTCCACGGGGAGGCTCAACTACCACCTTAAGGAGCTTGAGGGTTTCATCGAGAAGGATGAGGAGAGGAGGTATCAGCTCACCTCCCTGGGGAAGAAGGCCATCAGGCTCATGCGGGGTATAAGGGACGACCTGGATGAAAGCTATGAGGGCTATGTCTCGGTCGCAAAGGCCAGTAGGAGGACCTTCATCAACCGAAATCTGGACCGAGCGTTCTACGTGATAGCCATTTTCATGTTTATCGGTCCTCTCTTCACAGTCTGGCTCTACATGATGGACCCTAACACTTGGTGGATTGGAGGGCTCACGTGGACGTTCTACCTCATCCTTGTCTATCTTATGGACAGGGTGCGTAAAGGGTCCCCAAAGTATCTCCTTGGGTTCATAAACTGGCTGGAGTGGAGGCTCTACGGGAATGGTAAAAAGGGGGAACGTAAGCTCAGCTTCCCAGGGTCCAGGCTCGTTATCGGATTACTCGTTGGATTAGCCATCGGGGCTATTTTCGACAAGACTGGAGCCGGTCTGCTCATCGGCCTTTTCATCGGGGCTGCTTTGGAGATCTGAGTCGAAAGATGAGGGTTATAATATCCCCACAGGCCATCATGATTATACCGTGTTGGAGGGAGTACATTGGCTGAGATGGGGGGAGTAAAGTCCAATAGAAGGCTAATCATCGTCGCAGTCGTAATCATCGTTTCCTCGATTGGACTGTATCTATGGTACAACTGGGGTAGTGCAATCGAATATGAGAGGTACGACAGATTTGGGCTCTCCTTCGACTACCCCATGGGGATGGAGTTTTCAGAGACTGGCCTCGGTGACTGGGGCCTCGCTACAGTGAATTCGGGCGTAATTCAAGGTATGCTGATGGGGGGAAGCCCAGAGTTGATTGGTGTCATCTGGTTCTACAACGAGTCTGCGCCAGTGCTCGAAGAATTTCTTGATACGGCGTTCACGCAGCTGGGTGGGGGGACCGAGGTCGATGAGAGGAATGAGCTTGTAACTTCAACCAAGGATGGCTACGATCTGCTGACGCAGTCGTTCTCACTTTACATCGGAGAAGACAAGACGATCGGCAAGGTTGGGACCTGGCACGACTCCAACGCTCAAAGGACCTACATGGTTTTCCATATCAGGGCCTCGACGTTATCGGAAAAGCGGATGGAGAACGATTTCGACAAGCTTCTGAGATCCTTCGAAAGCTCCTACGAGGCTCCGGTGAAGATTGCTCTGGAATCCTACTGGCCGACAGATGAATGGCGGACAGCGGATCCAGAGGAGGTAGGCATCTACTCAGGGCCCCTAGACGACATGCTCGAAGAGATCAGTAACAGGGGCATCGGCGTCGATAGCGTCACCGTGGTAAGGGATGGATACGTCGTGCTCGACGAGTATTTCTCACCTTACGAAGGAGAGCCGCACATAATCTACTCATGCACCAAGAGCGTGGTCTCGACCCTCATCGGCATCGCCATCGAGGAGGGATATATTGAAAGCCTCGACGTGAGGATGCTTGACCTCTTCCCGGACAGGACTGTTGGCAACATGAGCGCCTGGAAGGAGGAGATGACCCTCAGGGATCTCCTCACCATGACGGCGGGCTTCGATGCCCGTGACTCATACCTCTACGAGTGGGAGGGACTGTACACCATGCATAACAGGTCGGACGCCCTCCAGTACGTCCTGGACCTCCCAGTTATCGAGGAGCCGGGAACCCGGTTCGAGTATACCAACGGCGTCTCCCACCTCCTATCGTGCATCATCACCGAGAAGACCGGTATGAGCGCCCTTGAGTATGGCAGGGAACGCCTGTTCGAGCCCCTGGGCATCCACGATGTGGAGTGGCACAACGACTCCATGGGGAGAAACTGGGGCTACAGCCGGATCTACATCACCCCCCACGACATGGCGAAGCTTGGCTACCTCTTCCTAAACAATGGTCGGTGGGATGGAACCCAGATCGTGCCGGAGAAGTGGGTGGAGGAGGCAACCACCAAGCACGTGGATGCAACGATTTTGGACGGTTACGGCTACCAGTGGTGGGTCAGCAGATATGGTTACTACTCAGCGGTGGGGCACAAGGGGCAGTTCATCCACGTCGTCCCAGAGCTCGACCTCGTAGCGGTCTTCACCAGCCGAAATGAAGTGGACTTTGATAGAATACGATTTCTCCTGGAAAGATACGTCATACCCGCAGTCGTCCCGTGACCTATGATCCCGTAAAGTCACGTACAGTACCGCACAAACGTGAGGGGGGGTCATGCATCCAAGCGTGAATGGCCGTCCAGCCCAGAAAAGGACGCTGAAAATGGCTTAAAAAAAGTTGTTATTTTATTAAGCAAACTTGATTTAGCATTATCACAAGACGCTAAGAAAAGACCAAAAATTGTTAAATCATCAGAAGAAGGCGATTTAGTAAATTATTTAGATAGTATTAGGTATGGTATTTTCGAAGAATTTAAATTTATAGATATTCTAAATACAGAAGAAGAAGTACAAAATTTTTATAAAATTGTTGAAGAAAAGACAATTCCTCGTGATCCTCAAAAAATAATTGAAATAAATGAAGATATTCCAACGATTATTTATTTAATTTCAAAAAATTTTCCATTCTC
>JAUWDP010000309.1 GCA_030608725.1 Candidatus Bathyarchaeota archaeon | reverse complement strand
TCCTGGAGAGTGTCATCGGCGAGGAGGACGGGGGCTGCGGAGCCCTCGCCACCTGCCTCAGGGGCTACACGGCGGACGCCGGGATCGTGATGGAGCCCAGCGGGACCGTGATCGCCCCCGAGGTCGCCGGTGCCATGAGCTTCAGGGTGACGGTGCCCGGGAGGTCGGCCCACGCCTGCGTCAGGGAGGAGGGGGTGAGCGCCGTGGAGAAGTTCATAGTCCTACATGAGGGGCTGAGGGAGCTGGAGAAGAGCCGGAACGAGAGGCTCCATAACCCCCTCTACAGGCGCTACGGAATCCCCTACGCCATTAGCGTAGGGAAGGTGGAGGGGGGGCAGTGGCCGGGCAGCGTCCCCGAGAAAGTGGTCTTCGAGGGGCGGATGGGAGTGGCCGTGGGCGAGCCCGAAGGGGACGCCAGGAGGGAGCTGGAGGCCAAGGTCGCCGAGGTCGCCAACGCCGACCCATGGCTCAGAGAGAATCCGCCCAAGGTCGAGTGGGTCGGGTACAGTTTCGCCTCCTCCAGGATATCCGTCGACCACCCCATCGTGGAGACCATAGGGGGCGCATACAGGGACCTAACTGGCAGGGAGCCCGAGATTGAGGGGATGACGTACGCCTCGGATGTTAGACACCTGATCAACGTCGGGAGGACCCCGACGACCGTGTTCGGGCCGGGGGACGTCAGGGTGGCTCATGGCCCCGACGAGTACGTGGCGGTCGATGAGCTTGAGCTCACCGTTAAGACCCTTGCGCTGACAATATTGAGGTACGTCGGATACGCTGAGTAGACGTAAAAAGCCTGGGATAACCTCTTTTCAGCCCGGTCCTCGCGCATGGGCCTCTGCTAAGAAAATCCTAGTTAAAAAAAACTAAATCTGCTAATGGTGGAAATATGTTTTTTTCTAAACAACGTTCCGTTGTACGTAGCATCGCTGCTGTGAAGACATGATCAACCTCGGAACTATTCCCATAAATAATTTGGATAAAAGTTCGCCTTGATCTTGATCTTTTCGTCGAGCCAGTGAATGTTATATAAACCTTGAGACAGGTTTCTTTGAGGTATTCTATTGATCGAGATCAGACTGCATGGTAGAGGCGGTCAGGGGGGCATCACCGCTGCGCTGTTGCTCATGGAGGCCGCCTTCACCGAGGGGAAGTGGGGGCAGAAGATTCCCGTATACGGGGGGGAGAGGAGGGGCGCCCCGGTGGTCGCCTACCTGAGGATAGACGACAAGCCCATCAGGCAGACAACGGCCATCTACGAGCCCGACTGGATTGTGGTGCTCGACGAGGGGCTGGGGGAGATCGTCAACGTCACCTCCGGGCTGAAGGAGGGAGGCGTCGCCGTGATGAATGACAGGCGTAAGCCCGACGAGATCGACCTGGGAGTCAAGCTCTCCAAGGTCGCGACGGTCGACGCCACGGCCATCTCGGAGGAGCTCTTCGGCAGGCGGGCCATCCCCATCACCAACACCATCATGCTCGGCGCGCTGAGCGAGGCCACGGGGCTGGTCAAGCTGGACTCCCTGGAGGAACCCATCAAGTCCACCTTCTCGGGCAGGATGGGAGAGAGGAACATCGAGGCGATCAAGATCGGCGCCAAAAGCGTGAGGTGGAAGGACTACTAGGGGGATGATGAGATGAGTAAGAAGATGTCTTACAAGGAAATACCCATCGGCCTGGCGGTGACCGCCAGGGGCCAGAACTACACCGGGAGCTGGAGCATATTCAGGCCCAGCATCGACCAAGATAAGTGCACCAAATGCGGTCTCTGCGTCATCTACTGCCCGGAGGCGGCGATAGAGATGACTGACTCAGGGACGGTGGTGGACTACGACTACTGCAAGGGATGCGGTATATGCGGGAACGAGTGCCCCGCAGGTGCGATAACCATGGAGAGGGGGGAGGCATAGTCATGGGCGAGTACAAGATAATGGACGGGAACGACGCCGCGGCCCACGGGGTGATGCTGAGCAGGCCCGACGTGGTAGCCATCTTCCCGATCACTCCCAACACGACGCTGATCAACGGGGTGGCGGAGCTCACCGCCTCGGGGAAGATGACGGCGAAGAACGTGACCGTGGAGAATGAGCACGCGGCCCTCAGCGTGGTGGCAGGGGCGGCGGCGGCCGGGGCCAGGACGTTCACGGCGTCGGCCTCCCAGGGCGTTGTCCACATGGAGGAGGTCTTGTGGATGATCCCGGGGAGCAGGCTCCCCTTGGTCATGGCGATCTGCAACAGGTCCATCTCGAACCCGGGCAGCCTCCTGTGCAGCCACAGCGACTCCCTCCTCCAGAGGGACAACGG
>JAUWDP010000348.1 GCA_030608725.1 Candidatus Bathyarchaeota archaeon | reverse complement strand
GGGGCCTGTACCAGAGGAACCATACACGGTTCCATTCGGAGTGGCCAACCTCGTGAGGAAGGGAAGCGACGTCACAGTCGTGGCGACAGGCAGAATGGTGGGCTTAGCCATGGAAGCGGCAGACGATCTGAAGAAGGAAGCCAGCGTCGAGGTCATAGACCCGAGGACCATCGTCCCCCTGGACGAAGAGGCCATCCTCAACTCCGTGGGAAAGACGGGGCGCCTTGTCGTCGTCGATGAGGACTACGAGCGATGCGGGTTCAGCGCCGAGGTTGCGGCGATCGTTGCAGAGAAGGGATTCAACAATCTCACATCGTCCGTCTACCGGGTGGCGACGCCAAACGTCCCCCTGCCCTTCAACCCGACGCTGGAGAAGCAGCTCCTCCCCGACAGGGAGAAGATAGCCAGAGCCATCAGAAACGTGATGGCCTAACACCCCCTTCTTTTTCCGCGCGCGTATTGAGCTCAGCGATGGTGTGGAGTTCATCGACGGGAAGGAGCTTGAGCTAGCCTAGGGCCGGATACTTTTTTTCCTCATATTTTCGCGATATGCTTGTTCAGGACAGCCTCGAAACGAGGCTTACCAACAGCCCCAACGATCCGATCAACTGGTCTTCCCTTCATGAAGAGCATGAAGTTGGGTATGCTCACGACCCCATATCTCCTCGCCAGCACCTGGTTCTCATCTACGTTCACCTTTGCGAAGTAGGCTCTACCCGAGAAATCCCTTGCTAAGGCATCGAAGACGGGCTTGATCATTTTACAGGGCCCACACCATTCAGCCCAGAAGTCGACCAGGACAGGTTTCTGGACCTTCCCCAGCGCGCTTTCGAAGCTCCTGCCATCCAGCTCAACGACTGCACCATCAATCCAGGGACCCGTATCGGGAGGCTCCATCATCCTCCTCAACATCTGCTCCTTGATCTTCTCAAGCTCCTTATCCTCGGACATACCGTGAGCACACGTAAACTCCGAGGATTCACTCCTATTTAACCTAACGAAAAAAAGAGCCTCCTAGGAATGACGGACACATAAACGTTAAATACGATCTCGTCGCCAGCCGATGAAGGTTTATATACTCCAGTATAAACCCTTTCAGAAGAGGTATAAAATTGAGAGAAGAGATCGCACAAGCCCTTGAAGAGGTACGCCCGCACCTACAGGTGGACGGGGGAGACGTTGAGCTTGTCGACGTCGTAGACGGCGTCGTGAAGGTCAGGCTCACAGGCGCCTGCGCAGGATGCCCGATGTCCCAGATGACCCTGAAGTGGGGAGTCGAGAGCTACCTAAAGAAGAAGGTGCCAAGCGTCAAGTCGGTCGAAGCCGTACAATAAAGGGAGAATAGATTCTGATATCGGTTGATATTGAGAAGGCTAAATCCTACGGCGATATCTTCACCCTTGTAAAGAAAGCCGTCAAGAATTCACTAGGCCAGTACAGAGTAGGATTAATGCTCTACCTGGGCAACCTACCCATGAGGGTCGGCGCATTCCATCCCATGGGGACCAACGACATCGTCCTCAACAGGAAGTTGATCGACGCAGCAGCCAAGACGGAGCCAAAGTGGAAGGCCTACGTATTCTCAATACTGCTCCACGAGTACCTCCACACCCTCGGCTACGTCGACGAAAAGCAGGTGAGGAACCTCACATACAGGATATGCCTGGACAACTTCGGGAGGGGACACTACATCGTGGAGGCAGCGGCCACAGGCCCATGGGTAAACCTGAGCCCCGAGGCCTTCGAGTCCCTCGGAGAGGAGATAGACCTAGAACGGGTCCCAGACTTCGAGAGGATAAACAGCGGCTACATCATCTAACCCTTTGTTGCGCCAGATCGTTTAGCCGGTGAGTATTCTCAGGAAATCTCTTTCCCTGTGGCATTTAGGGCAGTCCAGCCGCTGATCGTAGCCATGGGGATAGTCAACCACTATCCCGTGGGCGGGACATTTGAAAGCGTAGAAGGG
>JAUWDP010000029.1 GCA_030608725.1 Candidatus Bathyarchaeota archaeon | reverse complement strand
CCAATAACACAACCCGAACAACTTAAAACCTATTCGACAACCGTCCGAAAATAAAAAAAAGGGAAACTAGAAGGGAAGCCTCTTCCCGTCGATCTCCAGGAGCTGCTTCCACTGCCCGTTGACCCGGGACTGGATCTCCTGGGACTCCCCGTCCGTCAGATGCCTGAACCGCCTCTGCAGCCCCAGAGCCTCCCCCACTGGCTTCAGCTCCCTCGGCTTATACGTCAACCGGAAGTCGCTTCCGTCGGTGATCTCGAAGAGGGGCCATATACCGCTCTGCACAGTCAACCTCGCCACCTTAATCGTGTCACTCGGGTTGAACCCCCAGCCCGTGGGGCAGGGCGACTGGACGTGGAGGAACTTGAACCCCTTCAGCCCCTTCGCGTACTCGATCTTCCCCACCAGGTCACCGGGATAGGCGATGCTCGCCGTCCCCACGTAGGCCACGTCGTGAGCCGCCACGATGAAGGGCAGGTTCTTCCTCTTGGTCCGCTTCCCCCGGCGGATATCCGAGGCCGGCGTCGTCGTGGTCTGGGCGTACTTGGGGGTCGCCCCGCTCCTCTGGCCGCCGGTGTTCATGTAGGCCTGGTTGTCGGCGCAGATCCAGAAGACGTTCTCGTTCCGCTCGGCGGCGGCGGAGAGCCCCTGGAGGCCGATGTCAGCGGTCCCGCCGTCACCGTAGAAGGCGACGACGTTCATGTCCTCTATGCCCCTGGCTGCGAGACCGTTGGTTATACCCGAGACGAGGGCCCCCCCGCCCTCGAAGACCGTCCCCGTGCTGAACAGGGGGATGTTCCTCGACAGGGTGATCCAGATACACCCCGGCACCAGCGTGAATATCGTCTTCCTGCCGAAGACCTTGAACGCCAGCCGAGCGAGGACGGCGTGTCCGCAGCCCTGGCAGCTCGTGGAGCCACTGGTGACGATCTCCTCTCCGGCCATCTTCCCTATCGGTACTGATTTACTCATCTCTTTCACCTCACACCCACTCCACGAGGGGCTCAACCGGCCCCCTCGCGGCCTCCAACGTCTTCTCCGCAATTTTTCGGACCATGCCTGGGGTCACCTCTTCCCCCGATAGGCCCGTGTGGAACCCTAAGACGCTGGGCTTGTCGTCCACGTTGTACAGGGCTGACCTCAGCTCGTTGAAGACGACGCCCCCGCTCCCGATGGAGATGTTCCTGTCGATTACGCCGAAGGCGTTATACTTCTTCGCCATCTCCCTGAACTCGTCGTGGGGGAACGGCCTGAACGCCTTCAGCTTAACGAGCCCCACGGCCTTCCCCTCCTCCCTGAGGCCATCAATGGTGGGCCTGGCGGTGCTGGCGATGGTGCCCATGGCGACTATCACCGCCTCGGCGCCCTCGCAGTTGTACTCCTCGTAGAGGCCACCGTAGCTCCTGCCGAAGACCCTGCCGAACTCCTCGTCCACCTCCACTATGACCTCCTTGGCTGCCATCATGTTATCGTGGTGGTCTATCCAGGCCTTCTGGGTGCCGTATCCCCCCGCACCCCTCGCCATGTTTGCCCTCCACTCCTCGATGGTCATATCGGGATGAGGGGCGCTCCTCCCCTTGAAGGGCGGCAGGAAGCTGTCCACCAGATCCTGATCTGGTATCTCCACGGGCTCCGCCGTGTAGCTCAGGATGTACCCGTCGAGGCCCAGCGCCACGGGGAGGTAGACCCTGTCGTCCTCAGCAATCTTGTAGGACATGATCACCGTGTCCAGGACCTCCTGGTTGTCCTCGCAGTAGAGCTGGATCCAGCCCGTGTCCCTCTGGGCCATGAGGTCGGTGTGGTCGGGCTGCATGCTCTTGTTGCTCCTGTGGACCACTGCCATCACGATGGGCAGCCTGCATCCCATCATGGGGTGGTGCATGTAGAGCAGGCCGGGCCCGCTGGTGGCGGTGAACGTTCTGGCCCCTGCCCAGGAGGCCCCCTGGACGGAGACTTGGGCGCTCATCTCGGACTCGACCTCGATGAACTTGGCGTCCAGTTTCCCGCTAGCGATGAAGTCAGCCAGGTACTCCACTATGGTGGTCTGCGGTGTGATCGGGTACGCCGACGCCACCTGTATCTTTGAGAGCACGGCTCCGTAGGCCACTGCCTTGTTCCCTACCATCAGTTCTTTGTGTCCCATCTCACTCACCTCTCTCCGACTCCGATTTCATCTCTATAGCGCTCACAGGGCACTCCTCGACGCATATCCCGCAGCCCTTGCAGTAAGCGTAGTCGATAACGCTCTTGCTGTCCACCATCTCGATGCAGTGCTCCGGACAGTAGACCCAGCACATCCGGCATCCAGTGCATTTCTCCGAGTCGACAACGGGCCTGAAGGTCCTCCAGTCAGCCCTGGACCCCGCGGGGGCTTTACCCCCCACGACCTCGGCGACGACCTTCGGGTCACCGACTGCTGTAGCCTCATAGGCAGCCTCGACAGCCTTCACGTTTATCTCCCCAAGCGTTCCCTTCCACTGCTGCTTGACCGCTTCGATGATTGACTCAAGCCTGATCTCCCCGGTGGCCTTGACGAAGGCCCCCAGGATAGCGGTGTTGGTGATGGGTCGCCCAAGGGTCTCTAGGGCGATGCCTGTCGCGTCGACGGTTGCCACCTTGTAGGGTTTGAGGAGCTCTATCTCGTCTGGGGCGACGGAGCTGTTCAGGATAAGCATGCCGCCATCCTTGAGGCCCTCAGTGATGTTCACCGTCTTCCTGAGAAGGGAGTCGAGCACCACGACGTAGTCGGGCTCATGGATGAGGCTCCTCACCATCTTGTCCTTCTCACCGATCCTGACGAACGCAGTCACTGGCGCACCCCGCCTCTCCGTCCCGTACATCGGGATCGACTGACTATGGTTATTCTCCAGGAAAGCAGCGGTCGCCAGAAGCCTTGAGGCCGTCACGGCGCCTTGTCCGCCTCTCCCGTGTAGACGAATCTCGATCATAATGGCTCAAATGTTAGACCAGTTGTATATTAGAGTGAGGGTAGGCGAGAGGGTACGTCCTGAACACTCGCTCACACTGCTCGGATGCATAAAACCACGAAACTCCATATGATCTCAGTTGACCTCAAGTTCTTGGGTTCAGTGCACTCCTTAAATATCTCAAAGGCAAATCCCATCCGAAACCATGAAGACCTCCATCAGCCTCGGTGGGAGCCTCCTCACCCGGGGGGGCACCCCAGAGACGTACCAGAGATACGCTCAAGTTCTCAGGAAGCTCAAGGAGAAAGGCCACACGCTCATCGTCGTCTGCGGGGGCGGAAAGCCCGCCCGGGAGTGGATCAAGATCGCCAAGGAGCTAGGTGCCGACCCCTACACCCAGGACCGCCTCGGCATCCACGCCACCCACCTCAACGCCCTCCTCCTCATCGCAGCCCTGGGACCCGACGCCCACCCCCACATCCACCGCCGGGGCAGCGAGATCAAGCGCAACCTCGGAGACAAGATCCTCGTCGGAGGAGGCCACCTCCCGGGCTCAAGCACCGACTACAGGGCGGTCCTCTTCGCCGAGGCAGCCGGTGCAGACCTCATCATCAACGCCACTGACGTGGACGGGGTCTACGACAAGAATCCATCGAAGCATCCTGACGCCGTCAAGTTAGACCGGATAACCTTCGCCAGACTGGAGAAAATCATTCTTGAGAACACCGAGCAGGCGCCCGGGGAGTACGGGCTGTTCGACCTGAAGGCCGTGAGGCGCGCCAAGAAGCTGAATATCCCCCTGGTCTTCATCGACGGGTCCGACCCCGATGAGATCATGAGGGCCGTCGAGGGGGGCCACGGGGGCACCGAGGTCCGCTAGAGCCAGGGCGCCTCCCGTATCAGGAGCCTCTTCCTCTTCCCCTCGCCCGTGAACCCCAGCCTTCCCCAAAAGTCCTCGGGCTTCTCCCAGTGAACGTCGTCCAAGGAGACAGTCTCGTACCCCATCTCCCCCCACCTCCCGATGACCTCCCTCATCGCCTGGGTCCCTATGCCCGAGTTCCTGAGCCTCTCGAGGATATAGACATACTCGACCCATACTCCCTTCTCAGCGTCCTCGTCCACGAAGGCGTCGATGAAGCCAACCTTCTTCCCGTCCAGGCTTATGTTCATGGAGAGGCCGCGGAACACCTCAATCTCGATCTCGGAGGGCATCGGGGGTTCACTGAATGGGTTTTCTAAGGTGTATTACGGGTTCGACTCATTAATAAGGCGAGGATGCTCTCCGGGTGACTCAGTAACGTATATAACGCCTCGGACGGTTATCTGCCCGTCAAGCGGAGGAGTCCCCATGTCCGATGAGAACCCATCCCTAGTGAGATTTCGGTTCCAGCGGATGCTAGAGATGCTAGAGACCAAAGAGGGACGGGGCACGGAGCTCATCACCGTCTACATCCCCCCGGGGAAGCAGCTGAGCGACGTGATGAACGACCTCCGCACCGAGTGGGGCACCGCAGGGAACATCAAGTCCAAGACCACCAAGAAGAACGTCCAGGATGGCCTCACCAAGGTCATGGAGCAGCTCAAGCTCTTCAAGACCATCCCCCCCACGGGCCTCGTCCTCTTCGCGGGTACCATAGCCAGTGAGCAGCACGGCGTCGGCGACATGGAGACCTACACCATCATACCCCCGGATCCCATCGGCATCTACTACTACAGGTGCGAGCACAGGTTCATCCTGGACCCCCTCTTCGAGCTCCTCCGCACCGAGGACAGTTACGGCATCGTTATCATCGACACCAAGAACGCCACATTCGCCATGCTCAAGGGGAAGCGGGCCAACATCGTCAAGAACATAACCTCGGGCGTCGAGGGGAAGACCCGGGCGGGGGGTCAGAGCTCCCGGAGGTACGAGCGGCTCAGGGACATGCACCTCAACGAGTACTACAGGAGAGTCGGGAAGTACATCACCGATATCTACCTGGAGGTCCCCAACCTGAAGGGGATCCTCGTCGGCGGCCCGGGCCCCACCAAGGAGGAGTTCCTCAAGGGGGATCACATCCACTACGAGCTCAAGCCCAAGATCCTCACCACCGTGGACACCGGCTACACGGGCCACGAGGGCGTCAAGGAGGTGGTGGAGCGCTCCAGGGACTTCCTGAAGAACGTCCGCTTCTACGAGGAGCGTAAGATCGTCCAGGACTTCCTCTACAACGTCGGCCAGGACACCGGCCTCGCCACATACGGCGAGCGGGAGGTCCTTCAGGCCCTGAGGAGCAACAACGTCCGCACACTCATCATCTCCGAGGCGGTTAGACGGGCCCTCGTAAGGCTCCAGTGCAGGGACTGCGGCGCCAAGGAGACCCGCATCGTCGATCTCGACGAGCTGGGGGCCTTCGAGGAGAAGATAGAGGACCTGAAATGTGTAAAGTGCAGCAACGGCAGCTACGAGGTCATGGAGAGGGAGGACCTCATAGAGCACCTCGTGAAGCTGGCCGAGGGCACCGACGCCAAGGTTGAGATTATCTCCCCGGAGACCGAGGAGGGCGTCATGCTGTCCAAGTCCTTCGGGGGCCTCGCTGCGGTCCTCAAGTATCGTCAGTTCCGCTAGAGAGGGAGTGCTAAGAGATAATTGTGATGTTATTAGGGTTTCACAAGCTAAAATGACGATTTCTCTGTGTGTTTTCTGTATGTTTTATAAATAAAAAAGGGGGGCGTGTGTGTGAATAAGAAAATTTACACAAGAAAATTAAGACCGTGCGCGAACGGTAATCTGGTCCGCGAGCATGATACCATATTCTATTGCGTGCGCCTTTTTTACAACTTTTGATTAGATTCGATACCAAACATGGTATCCAATAAGCTCCGAATTGTAGGGTAAAACATTGTTAATAGAGCATAACCAGCGCGGAATATTATTAACATAATCAATAGGAGTGCTATTTCTACACGGCTCCTGTTTCCTCCATTTTAAACGAAGGGAAGTCCTATCATATCCTGATCGCGTTGAGGCCGAGCATCACCACTGACATGTTCAATTACTCCTTCAGGCCAGGGTTCGAGAGAAAGTTCGGACTCCTCAAGGAAACGGGGTTTGACTACATCCACTGGTGCGACAACTGGAACGATGACAAGCTCTACACCCGAGATGAGATGCACAGATTACACGCGTTCATCGAGAACGCTGGGCTCAAGTGCCTCGACGTACACGGGACAGCGACCAAGAGGATCGCCATTGATACCTTCGACGACGAGGCACACAGGAAGTACATCAGCCTCCTGGAGAACCGGATAGAGTTCTGCCACCTCGTAGGCGGAGACGCAGTGGTCGTTCATCCCCCAAGATACCACGCAAGCGACCTCGAGCGGCGCTTCTCACGTTCGTTGGAGGTTATCGAGGCTGTCAAGGGCCTCTGCCGGGACGTGGGCGTCTGCCTCGCAGTGGAAAACTGCCACAGGAATGATCACCTCCTCCTGGAGCGTTACTTCACCCTCTATGAACCCGAACTCGTGAGTTTCTGCTACGACTCGGGACACGCCAACATCCATGACAACCTCGACCTCCTCCTCCAGTACCGAGATAGAGTCACAGTCACGCACCTTCACGACAACAAGGGGAAAAAGGATGCCCATCAGCCCCCTAGGTTCGGAACCGTTAACTGGGAAAGGGTCATCGAGTGGTTAGATGGCCTCGGGAAACCGCTTAACTTCGAGGTTACCCACAACCCTTTGCTCTTCTTGGGCTCCATGAAGGGGTTCCTGAAGCGGACATGGGAGTCGATAGAGGCCCTGAAAATATTGTAGGTTCGCCATCGCGCGCACGGGTTCTGGGTAGAATCACGAAATGGAACGGGTACACGAGCTGGAGCTACCTAAAGCCGGGCGCGCGCAAATAAACAAAACCGGTTACTTACCAGTTTTACTACTGTTCGAGAGGGAGAACTTCACAGCCGGGTATTCTTCCACCTCGCACTCTCCCCCATCCCCCTCCAAGACCTCCACGTCCTCCGCCTTGAGGGTCGCCGAGATATCCTCGACGCCCACGGCGATAATCTCCGCCTCCCCGGGGTCACCCACGTATATCCTCAGCTCATCCAGAGGCTTATTGAGGGGTATCCCCAGCCTGTTCTTCTCCTTCCTGACGTCCCTGATCACCGCTATAATCAGGTCCCCCCTCCTCTCCGCCTCCTCGTCGATGAGGGTCTCATCAGCCTCAGGCCACTGGCTCAGGTGGATGCTGTCGGAGCCCCCGTCGGCGTACATGAAGCTATAGATCTCCTCGGTGAGGTGGGGTATCGCCGGGGCGAGGAGCTGGAGCATCCTCCGCACGGCATAGTACAGCGTCTGCTGGGCCGAGGCCTTCTCATCGCCCTCCGAGTAGAGCCTGTGCTTCACCGCCTCGAGGTAGTGGTCGCAGAAGACATGCCAGATGAAGTTCCGGGCCGCCTCCACGGCGTTCATGAAGCGGCAGGGCTCATACTCCGCGGTCGCCTCCTTCACCACGCCCTCGAGCTTACTAAGAATCCACCTGTCCAAGAGCCCGGGATCGACCCTCGTCGACGGATCGTAGTCCTCAAGCCTCATGGTGGCGAACCTGCAGGCGTTCCAGAGCTTCCTCATGAACCGCCAGCCGTACTCCACGTCCGCCCACCTGAACGGGATGTCCGTGCCGGTGCTCCCTCCAGTCGCCGCCCAGAGGCGGGAGCCGTCGGAGCCGTACTTGTCGAACACCTCGGGGGTGGCCACGAAGTTCCCCAGGGACTTGCTCATCTTGCGGCCGTCGGTGCCCAGCACCATCCCGTTGATGAGGACCGAGTCGTACGCCGTCTCCCCGAAGAGGGCGAGGTGCCTCACCATGAGGTAGTATGCCCAGGTCCTGATGATGTCATGGCCGGACGGATGTACCGAGGCCGGGAACAGGTTCCTCCAGTCCTTCCTGTCGGGCCACCCCGCGTGGATGGCGCAGGATAGGGAGGAGTCGAACCAGGTGTCCAGCACGTCTGTCTCCCCCCTCCACTCGGTGCCCCCGCACTCGCATATCCCCTCCATCTTGTCCACCCTCGGGTCCACGGGGAGCACCTCTGGCTTCGCCGTCCGTATCTTCCCGCACCTCTCACAGTACCAGATGGGGATGGGTGTCGCGAAGACCCTCTGCCTGCTCAGCACCCAGTCCCAGTCCAGGGAGTTGGCCCAGTCGATGAGCCTGTACCTCATCCAGTCGGGGTACCAGTCGATCTCCATGGCATTCTTCACCACCTCCTCGGTGAGGCTCATGGTCCTCATGAACCACTGGTCTGTGGTCACCACCTCGATGTGCGTGTCGCATCTCCAGCAGACCCCGATCTCCTGCTCCAGGCTCTCGGTCTTTCTCAGGAGCCCCGCCTCATCGAGGTCCCGCAGTATGGCCTCACGGGCCTCCTCCACTCCCATGCCCGCGTACTTCCCGGCGGCAGCCGTCAGCATCCCCTTCCCGTCGATGAGCTTGATCACCGGGAGCTTGTACTTGGCCACTGCCAGCACGTCCGCCTTGTCCCCATATGTGCAGATCATCATGGTCCCAGTGCCGAACTTGGGGTCCACGGCGTCGTCGGCGATGATGGCCACCTTGTGACCGGAGAGGGGGATGCCCGCCTCTCCTCCAATAAGCTTGTTAAACCTCTCGTCCTCCGGGTGCACGCCTATCGCCACGCAGGCCGGGATATACTCGGGCCTCGTGGTGGCGATGAGGAGGTCCTCCCCCTCCACGCTGAACGCGATAGTGTAGATCTTACCCGTCCTTGCCTCCCTCTCCACCTCTGCGTCTGCGATGGCCGTCTCGCACCTGGGGCACCAGTTGATGGGGTGCTCCCCCTTGTAGATCATGTCCTTATCGTAGAGCATGAGGAAGCTCCGCTGCACCTTCCGCATGTAGTCAGGCTCCATGGTCCTGTACTCGAGGCTCCAGTCGACGCTGCAGCCGAGGCGGATGACGGCCTCCTTCATGACGGCGATGTACTGCTCTATCCACTCTTCGCAGAGTCTCCGGAACTGGTCTGGGGGCAGGTCGCTGCGTCTGATGCCGTGGGCTTTCTCCACGGCTACCTCGGTGGGCAGTCCGTGGCAGTCCCAGCCTTGGGGGAAGTGGACGTTGTAGCCTTGCATCCTCTTGTAGCGGGCTCTCATGTCGAAGTAGGTCCAGTTGAGGACGTTCCCCATGTGGAAGTCCCCGCTTGGGTAGGGGGGCGGCGTGTCGATGCTGTACCGGGGGCGGGATTCGTCCTTCCAGTCGTACTTGTGGGTGCCCTTTTCCTCCCAGAGCCTCTGCCACTTTTTCTCGTTCTGGATGAAGTCGATCTTCCTAGGTAGTCTGTTCATTGCGCTATCTCCTTGGGTTCGGTATGCGGAT